>JAYPBG010000245.1:0-5924 GCA_038124075.1 Gammaproteobacteria bacterium | reverse complement strand
GGGTTGGCGCCCTGATCTTTCCCATGTGAAACCTACAGGTAAGCGCGTTGCGATTATTGGCGCAGGCCCTGCGGGTTTGGGGTGTGCCGATATTTTGGTGCGTAACGGTGTTAAGCCGGTTGTCTTTGATCGCTATCCTGAAATAGGCGGTTTGCTGACCTTTGGGATTCCAGAGTTTAAGCTGGAAAAACCGGTGATGTCGCGCCGCCGGGAGATCTTTGAAGGCATGGGTGTTGAGTTCCGTTTAAACACTGAGGTTGGCAAGGATGTTAGCATGGACTCGCTCCTTGAGGAGTTTGATGCACTGTTTTTGGGTATGGGGACTTACAACTACATGAAAGGCGGTTTTCCTGGTGAGGATCTTCCTGGTGTATTCGAGGCGCTGCCCTATCTTGTCTCTAATGTGAATCGTAACTTAGGATTTGAAAAGTCACCGGAGGCGTTTGTTGACCTCTCCGGGAAACGCGTTGTTGTTCTAGGTGGTGGAGATACGGCCATGGACTGCAACCGTACGGCGATTCGTCAAGGTGCTGCCAGTGTCAGCTGTGTCTATCGTCGTGACGAAGAGAATATGCCGGGCTCAAAGCGTGAAGTGCAGAATGCGCGTGAAGAGGGCGTGAACTTCCTGTTCAATCGCCAGCCTATTGCTGTTATAGGTTCTGAGCAGGTAGAAGGTATAAAAGTTGTTGAGACACGCTTAGGTGAGCCTGATGCCCAGGGGCGTCGTCGGCCTGAGACGGTACCGGGCAGTGAGCAGGTCATCGAGTGTGATGCGGTTGTCGTTGCCTTTGGGTTTAGGCCCAGTCCAGCTCCTTGGTTCAAAGCGTTGGGTGTTAAAACCGATAGCTCGGGCCGAGTAACGGCACCGGCGGGGCAAGAATACAAATATCAGACCAGTAACGCGAAGATTTTTGCGGGTGGCGATATGGTTCGCGGTTCTGACCTTGTTGTTACCGCCATCTGGGAAGGCCGGCAAGCAGCGGAAGGCATCTTAGACTATCTTGATGTGTAGCGTCTTTTTAGATGATTGCCAGAGTGATCCAGAGGGTGGATGTAAGACATTATGAGTGCTGAATTGAAAAATGATACGTTTTTGCGTGCCCTGCGAAAAGAGCCTGTTTCCTATACCCCGGTATGGATGATGCGTCAGGCGGGGCGCTACCTTCCTGAGTACAGGGAGACAAGGGGGCGCGCAGGCGATTTCATGAGTCTTTGTAAAAACCCTCAACTTGCCTGTGAGGTCACCTTGCAGCCTTTAGAGCGCTTTCCTCTTGATGCTGCGATACTCTTTTCAGATATATTGACCATTCCTGATGCTTTGGGCTTTGGTCTCTATTTTGAAACAGGGGAAGGGCCAAAGTTTAGGAAGCCCTGTAGAGATCGCAAAGCAATCGAATCGATCCCTGATGTCGATATAGAGAGTGAGCTGAGCTATGTGACTGATGCGGTTAAAGTGATTCGATCTGAGTTAAAGGGTCGGGTACCGCTGATAGGTTTCTCCGGCAGCCCCTGGACACTGGCGACCTATATGGTTGAAGGCGGAAGCAGTAAAGACTTTCGCGGCATTAAGGCGCTCATCTATCGTGAGCCTGAAACGCTTCACCTGCTCCTAAGTCGGCTTTCTGCTGATGTAATGACCTATTTGATTGCTCAAATAAAAGCCGGTGCACAAGCGGTTCAGATATTTGATACCTGGGGTGGTGCGCTGAACCCACAAACCTATCAACAGTTTTCTCTGCAATACATGGAGCAGATTGTGGCGGGTGTGCGAGCGGCCTCCCCTGAGACCCCTATTATTTTATTTACGAAAGGCGCAGGCCTTTGGTTGGAGCATTTGGCGGGTGCCGGTGCTGATGCGGTTGGCCTTGACTGGGCCATTGATATAGCCGATGCACGTTCTCGTATTGGCGACAAGGTGGCCTTGCAAGGGAACCTTGATCCATCAACGCTGTATGCCCCAAAAGAGACGATACGCTCTGAGGTAGCCCGTGTATTAGCCGGGTATGGTAAAGGCAGCGGGCACGTCTTTAACTTAGGGCATGGTATTCACCTCGATATTGAGCCTGAAAAAGCGGGCTACTTTATAGAGTGTGTGCACGAACTGAGTGCTCAATATCATCTGTAGAGTCAATAGAGTTTTTTAATAGTGTGCACTTGAAAGTTTATTAAAGTTGGCTACATTCAAAAGGCCCTATTTTTATCCACATATTAACCCGCAGACGTTAGGCACACTCACTTGTTTGACGTTTAACCAGGCTTGTTGGTGTGACTAATTCTAACATGTTGAAAGTCAAGAAAAAATTGTTCACATTGCTTGGTTTGCTCAATCAAGCCTTTTACGTTGATTTAGTCTGCTCTTTCGGTTAATCACATAGTTATCCACAGATTTTGAGGCTCTCTTTTCTCGTAACCCTTTCCTGTCTTACTCTACAATTTTCATTTGTTGCATTATAATTGCCTTCTTATCAACTCCTTAGAATAGATACTGGAATGTTATGACTGATACAGTTTCCAACAGTGATGCCGGTGACGGCGTCGAGCAAATATTGCTTAGAGAGTACTCAGAAAAAGCCTACCTGGATTACTCAATGTACGTTGTGCTTGATCGAGCACTGCCTTCAATATGCGATGGGCTTAAGCCTGTACAGCGACGTATTATTTATGCCATGTCGGAGCTTGGCCTGAAGTCAGCCTCAAAGTATAAAAAATCGGCACGAACAGTCGGGGATGTGCTGGGTAAATTCCACCCGCATGGTGACAGTGCTTGCTATGAGGCGATGGTGCTGATGGCACAACCCTTTAGTTATCGTTACCCACTGGTTGATGGGCAGGGTAACTGGGGCAGTCCGGACTCACCTAAATCGTTTGCCGCCATGCGTTATACAGAAGCACGTATGTCCGCTTATGCCGATGTGCTCCTGGCGGAGCTGGGGCAAGGTACGGTCGATTGGCAACCGAATTTTGATGGGACCCTTAAAGAGCCTTCGCTGCTGCCTGCCCGGCTGCCTAATGTGCTTTTAAACGGCGTGACCGGCATTGCCGTTGGCATGTCGACGGATATTCCTCCGCACAACCTTAATGAGGTTGCTGCAGCCACCATCAAGCTGCTCGAAGACCCTGCTGTTTCAATTGATGAGCTGGCAGAGATTGTGCCAGGGCCTGATTTTCCAACAGAAGCTGAAATCATTACGCCTCGCTCTGATCTGATTAATATGTATGCCACGGGTAAAGGGACGCTGCGCATGCGCGCCGTTTACACGAAAGAGGAGGGCGACATCATCGTAACGGCGCTGCCCTATCAAGTATCGGGCAGTAAAGTGCTTGAGCAGATTGCGGGGCAGATGCAGGCCAAAAAACTGCCAATGATTGCTGATTTGAGGGATGAATCTGATCATGAGAACCCTACGCGCTTAGTGATTGTGCCCAAATCCAATCGTACGGATTCTGAGATCGTTATGTCGCACCTCTTCGCAAGTACTGACTTAGAGAAGACCTACCGAGTCAATATGAATGTGGTCGGTATCGATGGGAAGCCGCGTGTCAAAGGGTTGATTGATCTGCTGAATGAGTGGTTGGCGTTTCGAACGGCAACGGTTCGGCGCCGTTATCAATTTAGATTGGATCAAGTACTGGATCGTTTGCATATTCTCGAAGGTTATTTGACGGCGTTTCTCAATATTGATGAGGTCATTGAAATTATCCGAACTGAAGATGACCCTAAAATGCGCCTGATTGAGCGCTTTGGCTTGAGTGAAAAACAAGCTGAAGCGATCTTGAATTTACGGCTGCGCCATTTGGCTAAGCTTGAAGAGTTTAAAATTAAAGGCGAGCAAGAGGAGCTTGAGAAGGAGCGCAATAGGATTGAAAAAATACTCGGTTCAAAAGCGCGCTTGAAAAAAGAGATTATTAAGGAGATCAAGCAAGATGCGAAAGCGTTTGGTGATGAACGCTGTTCACCGATTGTAGAGCGCGAGGAGGCCAAAGCCTTGGATGCCTCTGATTTGCTGTCTGCCGACCCTATTACGGTTGTTCTTTCGAAAAAAGGTTGGGCACGAGCTGCTAAAGGGCATGAGATTGATCCGGTCGGTTTAAACTATAAATCAGGTGATGAGTATTTAGTTTCAGCACGTGGAAAGAGCAATCAGTCGGCTATCTTTTTGGACTCCAATGGTCGAAGCTATGCTATCCCGGCGCATACCTTGCCGTCGGCAAGAGGGCAGGGAGAGCCTTTAAGTGGACGGTTGAGTCCTGCTTCGGGTGCGACCTTTGTCTCACTGTTAATGGGCGCTGATGAGCAACGTGTCGTGCTGGCAACTGATGCAGGGTACGGTTTTATTACAACGTTGGGCCATTTGGCGACGAAGAATAAGACCGGTAAAGCCTCCTTAACGGTACCCAAAGGGGGGCAGGTATTCCCTGCGATACCCATCGATGATATTGAAGGGCATTACCTTGCGGTTGCCAGCAATATGGGTCAGTTACTGATCTTTGACTTAAATGAGTTGCCTGAGTTGGCAAAAGGCAAAGGCAATAAGATTATGAACATACCGGCGGCTAAGGTCGTTGAGCGTGAAGAGTACCTTGTGGGCATTGCCGTTTTTAAAGAGGGAGACTGCCTGCAGATCACGGCCGGAAAGCGTCGCTTGACGTTGTCGCCTGAAGAGATTGATCACTATTACGGTGAGCGCAGTCAACGAGGCAATAAAGTAAAAAAAGGCTATCAGAAAATGACCGGCTTAACGGTGATTCCTGCATAGGGCATACGGCATAAGGGGTGATGTTTGATTAAAATCAACGTCAGGAGTTGGCTTAGGCGCAAACGTGTCTGGAAGGCGCATGTAAGCCGTGAAACAATAAAGCAGCGTATTCTCCGTTTATTGGGGCTCTTTATTCTTCTGATTGTCACGCATGCTACGGCAATGATCGCCTTTGAAGACCTTAGTTTACGTCAAGCACTTTGGTTGACGGTCATTTCTGTAACAACCATAGGTTATGGTGACTACTCTGCAACGACGCCAGCGGGGCAGTTGGTGACCGTGATCTTGATCTGCTTTTTAGGAATTTGGCTGTTGGCGCAGTTGACAGGCGAATGGGTAGACTATCGAATTCAGCGGCGTGAACGTATGTTAAGAGGGGAGTGGAATTGGTCTGATATGAATAGACATTTGGTTATTGTTAATCTACCTAATCGTGATAGTACGACGTTTCTGCTTCGGTTGATGCAGCAAGTGCGGCAGACGCCTGAGCTGAACAAGCTGGATGTGGTCGTCGTGACTGACCGCTTTCCAGAAGGCATGCCGGTGGCGCTACAAGCGCTGGGTGTTGTTCATATCAATTCTACAGCTGAGAAGCGTGGTGTTTTAGATGAAGCGGGCGTGAAAACTGCAGCATATGTATTGGTTCTGGCCAATGAGAGCCAGAGCTTAATATCGGATAGTGTCACGCTTGATATTCTTGATCGAATACGCTCAGAAGGGCCCAATGCGCGTGTCGTGGCTGAAAGTGTCCAAGATGAAAATCGAGACCGCTTCTTGGCTATGGGCGCTATGGCTGTGATGCGGCCTGTG
The DNA here is from genome assembly GCA_038124075.1 of Gammaproteobacteria bacterium. Lineage (GTDB taxonomy): Bacteria > Pseudomonadota > Gammaproteobacteria > Pseudomonadales > JAYPBG01 > JAYPBG01. The sequence goes on along the minus strand of JAYPBG010000245.1, from coordinate 357 downwards.
CGCGCTTATCCTGAGCTGATTGTGCGTGCGCTGGCGGCGCCGGGTACCGAACGGATCTTAGAAAATCTGTTTACCTATCGTGGTGACTCAACATACCGGTATGATATTAATATTGGTAATCTAAGTTGGAAGAAGATCGTTTTACCCATATTGGAGCAAGATTTAGGGACACCACTGGGCTATATGGATGATGCCGGTGTTGTACATACCAATCCTTCTGGTAACAGCCTTGTATCTTGCAGGGCCATCTTTATTCTCGTACGGGATAAGGCAGTGCCTTCTCTGGATAAGGTTAAGCGTTGCCTGGTTTAGTGTTGAGCGCTAACAAACCGCTATAACCTTGAGAGTGTCAGTGCC
>JAYPBG010000244.1:1150-5931 GCA_038124075.1 Gammaproteobacteria bacterium | reverse complement strand
ACACAAGAAGGCGGCGTGAATTTGAGCAATCTATTTCGCGCCAGCGACTAAGTACTCTAATTTATCGTTTGACAGCATACCGCCACCCACCGAACCAAACCCACTGAACTTCGTCTCCAGTGCGTTAGCGCCCATTGATGACAACAGCATCGCAAAAAAGACACAAGATCGTGCTATTTTACACATACTCCCCTCCTTGTTTTCCAACATTCAAATGACAGCATAGATAAGTTTTTTTAAAAGCAAAACCCTACATATGAAAAAGTTCCCCATTATTTATAGGGCCTTACTCCTAGCCTTTAGATAGTTTATAAAAACAGTCGTCTACCCAAAAATATTCACTCTGCATGTGAGCTCTCAGTGATACTTTCTCGACGCTCTGCGTTATCAGAGATCATGTAGATTAAACTGGTAATCTGCTCTGAGACCATGCCAATAAGAAACACCAATGTCGATGTTATATAGAGCAGCGCGCTCATATTGGTAAATCGCTCCATCACAATAAAGGTGTAACCATAATAGCAAGAGGCAATCATAAAAAAGAGAAAACTGATGGGCAGGAAAATTTTTAACGGTGAGTAGAGGGTACCCACTTTGAAGATGATAAGAAAAAAACGCACGCCATCTCTGAACAGGTTGATATGGCTCTCTCCTTCCCGCGCGTCTGACTCAATCGGGTAGTAATCAACACAGTAGCCCGACCGAAAAAACGCCATGGTCAGCGTGGTAGGATAAGAGAAACCGTTGGGGAGCATATGAATAAACTGCTTCGCTTTGTCCGCTCTCACAACACGAAAGCCCGAGGTGAGATCTAAAATGGGTTTACCCGTCATGTGGCTCGCTAAAAAATTATAACAGCTGTTTCCCAACAACCGAGCCTTACTGGCCTGGGACGCCCGCCCTCTTGCCCCCACCACCATATCAAAGCCTGAAGACTCAAGCCTCTTCAGCATAGGCGCGATATCCTCTGGCCTATGCTGACCATCTGCATCCATAGTCACAATGATATCACCTGTTGCATGACGAAGACCGCTCTTGATGGCAGCACCGTTTCCCATGCTCACAGGGTGGGTCACCACGTTCACGCCGTGCGTATGGCAAACATCGGCCGTACTGTCTGTAGAGCCATCATTGATGACAATAATCTCATCGTTCGGATAGAGTTTCGTTAATTTAGGCAGAAGACGCAGCAAAGCGTTTGCCTCGTTTTTGGCGGGCATAATAATAGAGAGCATACTCACAACATCCATGATTGAAGTAGAACCTAAAAAATATTCTGTCATAGAGTGCTTTAATCACGATTTACAACAGAACAAAGATAACCGTAAAAAATCCATTATTTATCAGTATATAGTCAATTTTAAGTTTGGTAAAAATATCCTTAATGTCTTTACTCTTGTTGAGAGGCCATGGCCTGCTCTATTTGGTCACGCAGTGCGACTATAGCAGCCTTAACCTCAGGCTCACGAAGCGCCCCCACAGGTGTCATCATGCTGTCTGCCATTATCAAGTAGCGCTCAGCCTCAGCATAGAGGCCCGCACTGCTCAGAAGAAGAGCTTGTCGAACTCGAATCGAAGCATAACAAATGATTTCACACGCCTTATCTAAATAGACAATCGACTCATCCAATATTCTCTGGTTCATGGCTATCTTTGAAAGCAACCTGTAAGCATGCCATTGCATTCGCCCATCGCCTTGCAGCGCAGCGCTTGTAAACGCCATATGAATCAGCTGCTTAAGCGCATCAGGTGTCACACCTGAGCACTGCTCATTGTCACCAAATACCTTAAGCATCTGCTCTATGGTGGCAATCCATCCTCTACCCCTATCCGTTTTTTCCATAATACGTGTGTAACGGTTCGGATCAAATCTAAAGCCCTCCCTCTGTAACAGGCAGTCCATATAGTCCACGGCTAGATTCAGCGAGAGTGAATAGGGATAATGTTTCTTCATACTCTCACTCAACACGTCTCTGGCTGCTTGACGATGACCAAGATGATCCAATTCAACCGCGAAAAATTCAGTGGTACGTATCGATATATGGTTGCTGTACCAACGTTGCGCCAACGCCAATGGGTCACCCCACAGCGTGCTCACTTGATAAGTGACACCAGAGTAGATCAACAACAAAGCGGTCGAGAAAAAGAGCAACAACTTCGTTGATACCCACTGCACCAGTGAGAGCCCCACCCCTAATAGGGCAATCCAAAGCCCAAATTGAGGAATGTAGTTTCTATGTTCAAAGTAGAGCTCCAGCGGTAAAAAGGTTGACTCCATAACATGGCCACAAAGAAAAAAAGCAAAGCCAAATGAGATCAATGGATATCTTTTCCGATAGAAAAAGACAGCGAAAATAATCAGCATCAACGCCATCAGTGCAAAAAGCGTCGTGATCGGCTCAAACAGTGACGTAGATAAGGCAATACTATCCCCAGCAAACAGGCCCATCTGATCAAGATGAGGTAAAAAGATCACTTTGAGATAGATAAAAATAATCCTGCTCTCAGTTAAAATGCGCTCTAACGAATTAAAGTCTCGGCCATTAAACCCTAAAGTGAAAAACTGATAGGTATATAAGCAATAGACCAAAAACAGCGCCAAAGGCAGCACCAAACAGACACCAACCCAAGCGCGCCAAGCACGTTCAGCCACAGCGTCGCTTTTATGACACGTATGAAAATAGCCGTTGCAAATCAGCGCAAACAAGCACAGCAAAAGGCCATTCTCTTTTGATAACACCGCAAGCAAAAGCGCAACACCAAAACCGATCGTCAACCCTAGCAGTATCTTAACCCGCACCCCGAGAGAAGATGAGCGATCAGAGCGCCAAAAACGCTCCTCACACTTTAAGAAGATTATTAGCCCTGAAAAAACAAACAGCGCAGCCAGCTCTGCCATCCGCTGTATGATATAGGAGACCGTAGAGACCTGAAGAGGATTCAGCGCCCACAACAGCGCAACGAGAAAGGCCAAACCGGTTGTTTTTATAAAAGAGAGATTCGGACAAGCGCGCTTAACAATCAACAATGTAAGCCAAAGCACCAGCAGTGCATTGACCATATGAATAAGAAGGTTCGTACGTTTTAAGCGATACTCATCCAGAGGCCAAAACTGACCATCTACAAGAAAAGAGGCCATACTGATCGGCCTACCGATTACCGACGACTGACCGGCCAATAGGTACTCAATCAACGATTCGACACTATGCACCCCTCCCACTGTATTAATGATCTTTAAATTCTCATCATCATCAAACAGCATAGTACCGCTCAACCCTGGCGAATAGACCCCCCATACAACCATCATAAAGAGCACTAACAATACCAAAAAAAGAGCATGGCGCATTAAATATTTAAATTCATTTGATTTATGAAAAGAATAAATATGGCAGGTAGTTAGAGATATAGGCATAGATGAAGATTCTTTTATAGAAAAAAAAGTAACAAAAATTTTCCAACGCCAATAAAAAAAAGAGGGCCATCTGCCCCCTTTTTTGAAAGGATTCGCGACGCGCTTATGATCGGCAATTCGCAGGTAAAAACTGATTGTCCATATCGCTATCGCATGCCCATGTCAACTTGCCATTATTGGCATTCTTTGGTTTCAAAGTAATTTTTTCTCCCTTTGCACCAGCTAACTCATCTAATTTTCTTAACGTCACTGTGATACTTCCGTTGTTAACATTAACAGTTGAGACGAAAGTGCTCGTATATGACGCACTTGCGTTGAGCCCAGCTGCAGTGTTGTCTTTTGGAAAACCTTGCTTTACGGTATAGTACTCCTGAATGGTCACTTTCGGTTCCGTCATCGCAACAAACGCTTCAGAGACCTTTGTTCGTACCACATAATCTTGATAAGCAGGCACTGCCACCGCGGCCAAAATACCGATAATCGCAATAACGATCATCAACTCAATCAGTGTAAAACCACTCTCACGGCTCACTTGACGCATTTCTTTCATATTCATTGCTCGATACCTCTGGTTAATCATCTTTCATTAAGTTGTGTTGTGTTGTGTTGTGTTGTGTTGTGTTGTAGTAATCTGTATTCGTTTTCTAAATAACTGAATATAGATAAGCAATATATAGACCAAAAAAAACGTGTATAGTTTACACCTTAATATCAATGCTTTGGCAGCACATGATAGCACGACCACTATCGCCTTTAAAAAAGGCTCACTTCCCATAAGCGTTTAGACCTGACAATTTTTTACGCAACTGACTTTTTTTGTCAGGTTTCAAAATTGAGCTCATCGCCTATATTACACTTCGGCTTACGCTATACTCACTTTAACAAAGTTTATTTTTTAAATCTGACCTTACTCAGCGCTCATCAAAGTGCTCACACATAGAATAGAGACAGTAGAATATAAACAAAAGAATAGAAGCCTAAAACATCATGAACCAAAAAGTATCTCTACCCGGTTTTGCTCGACAACTCGTGTCTAGCGGACATATAACAGAAGAGATTGCAGAAAAAGCACAACGCATCTCACTTGAAAACGATGCCCCCTTCCTTAAGGGGCTGCTTGAAACAGGTGATATCTCCAGTACAGAGATAGCGGTCGCCGTCTCTGTAGAGTTTGGCACCCCCGTCATTGCACTGGACAGCCTGGACACGGATGCAATCCCTAAAGAGCTGGTCTCAGAGAAGCTTGTCGAAAAACACCGTGCTCTCCCCCTCTATCAACGAGGAAACCGCCTCTTTGTCGCCGTCTCCGACCCCACAAATTTAGCCGGGCTTGATGAGATAAAATTCAATACAGGCCTGACCATTGAAC
>JAYPBG010000244.1:343-1108 GCA_038124075.1 Gammaproteobacteria bacterium | reverse complement strand
AAGCAGACAAGCTCGCTATCCATCTACAGAACTATCTCGATGGACAAGATAATTCACTTGATCTGGGCGATGCAGATTTAGGCGAACTGGAGCTTGATACCGAAGCGAATGAACAGAAAGATGACGGCATCAGCGCCGATACTGACGATGCCCCCATTGTTAAATTTGTGAATAAAATTTTGCTCGATGCCATCAAAACAGGCGCATCCGATATTCACTTTGAACCGTATGAAAAAGCCTACCGCATCCGTTTTCGATCCGACGGCATCTTAAAGGAGATCTCAAGACCCCCTGTCAACCTAACACACAAGCTTGCCGCCAGACTGAAAGTGATGTCTCAAATGGACATCTCCGAGCGTCGCATTCCACAAGATGGTCGGATCAAACTAAAATTGTCGGCCAAGCGTGCCATCGACTTTCGGGTCAATACACTGCCCACACTCTGGGGTGAAAAAATCTGTCTTAGGATACTCGATCCCGACAGCGCCAAACTGGGCATCGACGCCCTTGGCTATGAAGATGACCAGAAAAAACTCTACCTCGACGCCTTGGAACAACCTCAAGGGATGATACTGGTCACCGGCCCGACCGGCAGTGGTAAAACGGTATCACTCTACACGGGGCTCAATATTTTGAACACACCTGAGCGCAACATCTCAACCGCAGAAGACCCAGTAGAGATCAACCTTGAAGGGATCAACCAAGTCAACGTTAACGCCAAAGTCGGCTTAGACTTTAGCTCGGCACTGCGCTCTTTCTTACGCC
>JAYPBG010000244.1:0-333 GCA_038124075.1 Gammaproteobacteria bacterium | reverse complement strand
CCCTACATACCAACAGCGCACCCGAAACCTTAACACGCTTAAGAAACATGGGCGTTCCTGCCTTCAATATTGCCACCTCAGTGAGCCTTATTATTGCTCAGCGGCTCGCCCGCAGGCTCTGTGGAGAGTGCAAAAAAGAGGTGGAGGTGCCTGCTCAATCACTGATTGAGATGGGCTTTACAGAAGAGGAGATTCCAAACTTAACCCTGTTTGGCCCCGTCGGCTGTGATCGCTGTTCAGATGGCTACAAAGGGCGTGTCGGTATATATGAAGTTGTTAAAATTACAGACCCCATTTCACGCATCATCATGGAAGATGGCAACGCCATACAGA
>JAYPBG010000243.1:0-5938 GCA_038124075.1 Gammaproteobacteria bacterium | reverse complement strand
CTCCTCTCTCTTCTGCTGCTGAACCGCCCTGCCTCACCCTCAAACTGAAAGGGCAATATAGAACGATTTCGACTAAAAATAAGACTCAACCAAACAGCCAACTCTAAAAGGACGATAGCCTGTCAAACCACTACAGGAACGATCAAAAGACACTCCTCACCAACCTAAAACAACCTAAAACAACCTAAAAAAGCCATAATAAGGCCATAAAAGGCCAAACTCTAAGCAATCTTCACCTAACCATCTCAATGCACCGTAATTTCTGCTTGCTCCATGCCCCCGAATTCCTCTATGCTGAGACCTTAGCAACTGCAAAGTAACACCCTCTCAGCAGCGGTCGTTATCTTCTTTTTGCGAAATCTACAATGATAGCGCGATACTTTATAATAACCTAACGGTCCAAAGAGTAGCGATAAGATAGGATAGTTCAGCACTTTTCATCTTTAGGGGCTATCTTTATATATTAACGCCTTATGCACTGAAAGACAGGACGTCAATCAGCAACAACCGGGCGAATAGGGCTCGGCAGATAATGCCGTGAGCGGGTATGGAACAGACCAATTTCAGGATAGGTGTATGACAGAAACAAAAAATGCAAGCCACGAGAAAGATGCAAAAGCACAATATTGGGACTCCCTCGACAAAATCCTAGATCGCTGGCTTCATGAACGGCAAGAGCTGATCATATTGCTCTGCGCCGTAGATGGACTTCGAGAGTTCACTCCCCAAGACACCCCCATATCCATCAAAGTTCAAGCTTTTTGCCAAGTGCTCGTTGACTATGTCTCTGCGGGTCACTTTGATGTCTACAACCGACTCTTAAAAGAGGCTGAATACTTTGGCGATGAGGATGCCGAGGAGATTCTAAACCGCTGCTACCCCGTCATCCAGACATCAACCGACCTTGCCATTCAGTTTAACGACACCTATGAAACCTTCCAAGACCAAAAACTCTTTAGAGATGCACTATCAAAAGACATGTCTCAACTGGCAGAAACCCTTGAGGCTCGATTTGAAATAGAAGATGAGCTTATCGAGCGCCTACACAACCGACATAAAGAGCTGGTCGCTTAGCATCCTGAGCAGCGGTCATCATTAATAGGTTTAACAGGAACCATAGAGAGGCGCAATAACAAGAGGCTTGGCAAAACATGTTTACTCTTCTCAAGACCAAGCCCTATAAAATGCTTATTCGCGCCTGCTGCATCACCGCCCTCTCAACCCTCTCATTACCCTTAACCGGCTGCTCTCCAACCTCTCCAGAAACAAGCCTCATAGTGGCCTCTCAAGGGGTATACTCTGCGGCACTGCCTTCTCAAAGCAACATCGCCGTCATTGCCTCCCTCCACCATGGTGCCAGTCTTTGGGATCTCACTCGAGGCGCACGACTCTACAACTGGAACCACACTGACGATTACACCCTCATCAGCGCCGTTGCACTCTCTGAAGACCAGAGCACTGCATTAACAGCCAGCACCCATCAACTCGCCACCTGGAGCACCGCCTCCGGGAAGTCTCTCGGCTTTTTACGCGTGGGAGGGCGCATTCTTTCAGCCTCTTTATCAAAAAAAGGGGACCTTGCACTGCTTGGCCTCGACAATTACTCAGCTGTTTTCATCAACCTTCAAACGACGCTTGCGAAAGCACTGCCGCACCCAGATCAGGTCAACAGCATTTCACTGGCTGAAAAGATCGATATAGACGGCGCACGCAAGATCATTGGACTCAGCGGCTCCAATGATAATAAGGCCTACTTATGGGATCTCAACCACGGCTCACTGCTGAAAACATGGCAGGCGGCTCGAGCAATCAACCACGTCAACCTATCTACGGATGGCACATGGGCCCTGCTCTCAAGTCAACATGACAACTGGTCTATCCGACGAACCTCAAGACCGGCGGATGAACCGGCTTATCTTATGATAAAACGTCGCGACGGTACCATTACAGCCTCAACCTTTTCCCATAATGAACGTTACCTGCTGCTTGGCAATACGGCGCGGCAGATTGAACTTTGGGATTTAAAACAAAAAGAGAAGCTTGCAGAGTGGCGCACCCCAAAAAGAGAGCTCTGGTCCCCGATTGGTAACCGACTCATGGGCGTTGGCTTTAACAAAAATCTGACGGCCATCTATGCAGTCACGTCAAGCGGAGAGCTGCACAGCTGGCCAATACAGCTTAAACAGCCCTAACCTTCGACACCTAAAAGCTCAACTTCAAAAATCAGCGTTGAGTTAGGGCCAATCACACCTCGAGTCCCCTGCTCACCATACGCAAGAGCCGAAGGAATAAAGACTTTCCACTTTGAACCAACCGGCATCATCTGCAGCACCTCTGTCCACCCTTGGATAACACCATTCACTGGAAACACAGCAGGCTCACCTCGATCAACCGAGCTATCGAATACTGTTCCATCAACCAATGTCCCGTGATAATGCACTTTCACACGGTCCTGGGCCGTTGGCTTTTTTCCCTCACCCGCATTCACAACCATGTATTGCAAACCACTGTCGGTGACTTTCACGCCTTGATGTTTACGGTTATCTGCTAAAAACGCCTCACCTGCGGCCAAATTTTTCTTTGCCAAATCTTCATGCTTGGCACGCGCCTCAGCCATCTTTTTCTGCTGGTAACCGGTCACCACCTGCCGCAACTCATCGGGGCTGAGCGCCAAATCACGACCTGTAAACGCATCACGCAGCCCCTGCAAAAAGGCCTCTAAGTTCAAATCTGAAAGATCACGCCCTAACCCCTCGCCATACTTTGCCCCAATACCATAGCTGGCTTTTTCAATCTCACTATCAAGATTGAGCGCAACAGACTCTTCAGCCGATGCCGGACTGCTTAGGCTGATCACCAAGGTCATTAAGATCAACAAGCGCTGATAAATACCCCCCTTACACATGCGCAAGCAATAAGAGGTATTAGAGCACACCCATGCAAAACCACGATCTCTCTTTTGGGGCTCTTTCGCTTTTTTCATCTTATGCACCACATTCATAATCATCATTCATTTCACCCTATATGTATCAGTCATTTTTAGCTCAGTTTAGCAATAGTTGATATCTTTTCATAATAAATGACATATAATAAGGGGATATTTTTCCAACTATTTATGTTTAGGTATTATATTTTTTGAAATCTTGACATAAAATAAGTCACCGCCTGAGTCCATGGACCAGGAAAACAACAGAACCCTATACATAGGGCCATCGAAACTGAAATCGCTCATAATGAGCAAAACAGACATTACCCCAAAACAGCGAGCGAACGCATACCGCTCCACTTAACGTACTAAACGAGGACTGCATCATGCCACGCCCAAAAAAAGCTGCCACTAAAAGCACCGCCAAGAAAACAGCCGTTCGACGCGGACGCCCACCAAAAGCAAAAACAGCTGCTAAAGCACCCGCTCGTCGTGGCCGCCCTGCAAAACGGACAAGCAGGCCAACCACAGCAGACGCTATTGCCACAATAACCGCAGAGATCGCAGCGCTAGAAGCCAAGCTGATCACTGCAAAAGAGAAAGCACATGCCGACGCTGAAAAAGCATCAGTCAAGGCCACTAAAGCACTGACAACCGCTCAGAAAAAACACCAAACCGCTGTTGAGAAACTCAAAAAGGCCGAAGCCAAGCCTGCTAAAACAACCGCCGCAGTAAACCGAGTGGCAAAATTGCAAGAAGGTGTTGCCATAACCGCTGCAGCGGTTAACGATGCCGCCATGGCCGTCGTTGACGCTAAAGCCGACATGGACACCGCTAAAGTGTCTGCAAAATTTGCAAAGAAGGCCAACACTGCAAAAAACAAAGCTGAAAAAGCGGTTACCAAAGACGAAAAAGCGGCCGCCAAAAAAGTAAAAGAGAAGACAAAGAAAGAGAAGGAAAAGGCCAAAAAAGCGGCCGACAAACTCAAGAAGGCCTCCTCAGGCAAAGCTGCGAAAAAGACCGCGAAAAAGACCGCTAAGAAAACCACCAAAAAAGCAGCGACCAAAAAAACCGCTGCCAAAACCACCACCAAAACTACCACCAAAAGCAGTGGTCGTAAGAAAACCTCTTCGGCCAAACCGACTGCGACCACCGCAAAAAAACGAGGCAGAAAGCCTTCGAAAAAAAAATCTACCACCGAAGAGACCCAAGCCGCAAGCCTCTTTCCTGAGACCAACGTCGAGGAGACTCTTACCGGTCATCCCGTTGAAGCCGCAGCAGAAACAGAAGAGACGCTCATCGCTGCCGAAGAAGCAAACGTTGAAGAAACCCTTACTGAAGAAGAGGTCGACACAACCGCTGAAACCACTGAGGCACCTGAAGAGACTGCCACTGATGCGGATGACGAAGAGACGTCAACGCCCATTGACGCTGGCGTGCTCGAAGAAGAAGAGAGCAATGTTCGCAGCCTCTTCTCACCCGAAAGCGATCTATAAACCGGCAAGCCCTCATCGCGCCTTACCGCCTGAGGGCAAAACCTGGCCTAGATCATATTCACGGCCACGTGCTCGCTTAACCTCATCACATGACTGGGTGTTTGCGGGCATCCACCAGAAAAGAGCTGCTTTACTAATACGCAAGCTTATACGCCCCTAAGGGCTCAAAGAAAAAAGCCGACAACCGTCATGAACAGACGTCTCGTCGGCTTTTTTCTTAACAGCGCCAACCGATAACACTCACCCTAGCCACAACACCCCTTCGCTGGCTTGCGATTAGAAGAGCATGTCGCAGCGTCATCTATCAGAACAAAGTGCGCACCATACCCAAGCACTTCATCACCACACCCCACCAATGACTGCGCTCTGCTGCGCAGCACGTCAACGCGCTCTCCACGAATAAACGTCTCGCCAAGATCTGTCGTCACACACTGATAAGGCCCTCGATACATAACCGTCACCATACCCGCCTCAGAAGCACCCTCTGAAACACCTTGAGATGAGCTGGGCTTAATCGCGTTTAATGTGACACTGCGGAAGCTGTAGCCCTCTATCACCTGCCATGGCTGTTCAGACCACTGATCATAGGCAACCGCCTCAAAGCCTACCGAGGAGAACGCATCCAACAGCGCCTGCTCTTGAAAAGCACCAGAAAGACACCCACTCCAAAGCTCAGGGTCCTGTTTCATCGAGTCCGGCACATGCCGATCAACCACAATATCAGAGATAGCAACACGGCCTCCCGGCTTCAAAATACGATAGATCTCCTCCATCAAATTTTGCCGCGCTGACTCACTCACAAGATTCAGCACACAATTCGAGACCACCAGGTCAACCGTATCAGAGACCACCAACGGTGAGGTGAGTCGCTGCTCATATTGAAAACGCTGCAACGCATCAAAGCTGGCCGCATCACAGACAGGGTACTCCGCTAAATAGGCATGCAAAGCCGTGACGTCCGTCTGAAGATCCTCAATATGCCCCTTTCTAAAGTCGACACGATGGCCACCCAAGTAGTCCGCCATCTCATTTTGATATTTTCTCGCCAGTGCCAACATGGAGTCATTCATATCAACCCCAATGACAGAACCAGAAGGGCCTACCTTCTTCGCAGCCAAATAGCAGGCTTTGCCACTTCCACTGCCCAAATCCAACACCGTATCACCCTCTCGAACGTACCTCAGTGGATCCCCGCAACCGTAATCTTTTTCCACAATCTCATCGGGTAAAAATGAGAGGTCGGTACCCTGATAAGTCACAGGACAACAAAGTGCAGCCTGCCGCTCTTCTGCCCCCTTGGTATAACGATCCGTCACCCACTCTTTCACCAAATCATCAACATCGCACTTACTCAAAACAGAACACTCCTCTTTACTGTCGCGCTTAATGCCTCTTTCGCATCACCCACGATCAACCTAAGAAAGCAGCACCAGCGCTAACTTACTATACGCCACAATTAATACACCATACTTAATACACTATATATATTAGCCATGAAAGAGGCGTTATAGCAAAT
>JAYPBG010000242.1:0-5946 GCA_038124075.1 Gammaproteobacteria bacterium | reverse complement strand
ACAATAGAACAAATAACAACCTAATAGGCTGCTATTTCGCGCCAGCGACTACCTATCTGTCTACCTAGAATCGCCATCAAAATAGTCATTTACGATGCTGTGAAGGTGCTCGAGCACCTCTTTGCGCTCATACATCACTTGATGCCCAACCCCTTCGAGCATGCGCACATCAGATCGCTCAAATTTTTCAGAAAATACTTTGCAGTTATAGTCACCGTCCACCACGGTATCGCCATCCCCCTGGAGGATCAATAGCGACGTATCACTGTTCGTCGGCTTCTTAAAAAAAGCGCTCTGCCACTCAAGCAGTGCACCAAACCATGAGGGGGTCAATAATCGTCCACGCAGCGGGTCTTTCTTTGCAAACTCAACATACGATTCGCTGGATGTATTAACATCGATATGGGCAGCCGATTTTGCTACCTCATCAATAGGGCGCCCTGACCGTTTTGCAAGTTTAATGGCAACTTCATAAGCACGCTGACCCTTCACGTGATTACGATTCCTAAAGAGAGGTCCCATAAAGAGTGCTCGGTTTTTCCCCCCATTGAGCAGACGATTTGTCACCACACAGGCACCGGTACTGTGTGCAAGAATATCGACTTTATCCGTGATCTCTTTGCTCTGAGCAGCACTCTCTGCGTTTTTCAGCTTCGCAATATTGTCAAAGACCGCATCCAGCGCATCGTCATATTTTTCAAAACTCGAGATGCTGCAAAGACCCATGGACGCCGTCGAAAGACCGTGGCCTTGAAAATCAAAGAGGTAGACATTTTTACCTTGATCTACAGCATTTCGGACAATTTCAGTATAAACACCGGCGTGATCTTGATACCCGTGCACACACAGCAGGTCACCGGTCGCACGCCCTTCTGGCTGCATAAACGACTGCATTACAATGCGGTCACCCCCAACCTCTAACCTATCAAAGTGCTTTTCTGTCCCCTCTGTCGCTGATTTAAGGTCATAATAGTCAAGGTAAGCGTCATAATCGGCGCTCGAAAACGCCTGCTTGGGGTCAGCCACCTGCATTTTTAGCCGATTCACTACGGCGTTAATCGGGTGTTGTTCAGGTTGCTTCGACTCCGCTTCATCATTCGCGGCCGCGCGCATGGTTAAAAGTGACGCGCGATGAAGTCGCTGGCTGGGTTGACCCCAACTCAGCCCGAACGGTTCGATACGCCCAGGCACAAAAGCAACGCTTGCACGCCCTCGCCTTAAAGGAGTGCTCGAAGCAACCGGGAGAGGCTCAGATGTGATCGACGGTGATAATAATGAAAATTTAGGCGAGCTAACAGATGGGCTAACATGCACACCAAGAGCAAGAAGACCATTACAAATAGAGCCGATGTGCATATTTTCACTCCTTTAAGGTATTAGCATCCGCTGCGGCAGCATCTTATCAAGAGCAAATATTATAAGGAAGCCGTAGACACACGACAATGACCTTATTAAAGTTATTGTTATTATAACTGTTATTGTTACTATTACTGTTACTGTTACCTTGTTCTGTATAAAAAGATAACCCTATGCCACTACCCACTCAAGCATAAGCACGTTTTATCAGCGCTGTTAAAACAGATCGTTTGAATACGATAAAGAAGGGCCTAACCGATCGGACCAGCGCATCGCTCTATTCATCATACTTAAGTCGGCATGTTGTTTATGCAACATGATCTTCAGTTCACCTAAAGCATCTTCATCGATCAATCCATTTTCACCAAAGAGATCACCTAAGGTGTGCGAAATACTATAGAGCGATGATAGACTGCTCAGACCATCCTCCTCACCCGCGCTCATTTCAATGAGTGGCCTTATATCCAAATTAACACTTGGCGCTCTAGAGAAAGAGAGCGATTTAGACAGAGAGAAGGATGCGCTTGTACTTAGCCCCCGCTCAAAGCGCTTCCCCTGATCACCCTCCTGAAGATACCTTGAGAGACGCTCTATTTGCTCGGTCGACGCCTCAACAGAGCGCATGCGCGCCTCAGCAACATCACCCTCGTTGGCAGGGGGTAACGCCTCTTCTCCACCTTGATCAGAACATCGTTTACAGCTGTCCAGAAGACGGGTTAAGCTGGTTGCAGACAGTGTGGCTGCACCGGTTAACGCCAGCATCAACGAATAGGTATGGGGTGCTGCCGTCATTAATGCCAACGTACTGCTGGTGCAGAGCGCTCCCCATGCGGTAGCGCGTAGGACATTTAAATTTCGTTGTTTGGTATTGTCTCGTATGCTTTTGACATGCTCTAACTCATGTTCGGAAGATGCTTGATCAACGCTGCTTTGGGAAAAGTTACTCAATAGAAACTCATGCGAACGAATAAGCTGCTCGTTATGTATTCCGTCCGCGATACTGACAATCAAACTGACCCCACTGTAAGCCAGCGCCAGTGGAATCGGAAACACATGGCGTGAGAGGTAAGATATCTCACTTGTGAGCGAGGTCATATCCAAACCCACTCTGGCCGACTGTTTAAAACTGTAGGTACTGCGGTTTTCAGATATGTTCAACTCAGGGTGAGTATCCTCAATGGCTGAAACAATACGTCTACCGGCAACGACCAAAGTCTCTCTATGCTGCTCCAATGCGTGTATAAACGCTTCAGGGATAACCGTTCTCTGCTCTGCCGAACCCGCCCCTTCACCCGACTCGTCAACGCCCTCCAATGCCTGCTGCATCTCTTGCCTGCTTTCATAAACACTCTGCAATTTGCGCAACTTAGCCATCAGCTGATCCACTTCACTCAACGCATCACAGATCAACTTCGCTGAGGGTCCGACCTGCTCAATCCATGCACTGAGCAAGACCTTAGAGGGTTCTCTGCTATCAGCACCCGTTTCGGCTACAACATCCGGTTGCGGGTCAGGCGCCGCATCTGACTCAGCGTTCTGCACAGACCCACTTAAATCAAACAGTGCAGAACCGATCCGCAGAGAGCAACCGGCTAACTGCAGCGACCCAAGAAGAATATTGGATTCACCCACTTCGATGACGGTTGCAAGATGTGCCGCCTCTTTGATGCTGGTGCCACTGGCCTCAAACAACAAACGATCAAACCCTCCTGCACCGCAGGAGGCACTCTGCTTCACTCTGTGACAACGCATGTCGAGCCCGTTACACGACAGCACTCTATTGGAAGTGCCGGAAGTGGGATCCTGGGGCTGAACCCCAATCAAGGGATCCGTTTGCTCAACCTCGTCATAGGTGACTAATGGGCTTGGTTTATTTGAAGAAAACCAAGGAAAGCATTCAATACATTTGTTCATGGTAACGGCTCATGGTAACTAAGTGATCAATCAAAAATTGGCGGTCAATCTCTCACCTGTCAAATTTGGCCAATACTCTCACAACCCAGCCTCAATGTAAATCGACCACCCCTTTTTAACCGACCGATCAACTAGGCTCTGGTGTTTTTAGCCCAAGCCTCGACCTGAAAAGCCTTTGAGACCATTTATACCGATTTTATATTTATACCGATTTTATACCGATTTTATACCGATTTAAAGTCGCTTAAAAATTGTGAAATAGAACGCCTTTTTACATCTCCCCATGGCATGGTTCTATGTTTAGGCCAGCTAACATATAACCAGCGTTTTGAGATAGCAAAAAAGCTGCGCCGATATAAAGCCGCTATCTTTGGGTAATTGATAAACAGGCTGTAAGCCCTTAATAATAAATCATCGAAATCTATAGCATTCTGAGTTTTTAAAATATCCTGATAGCTACGGTAGAGCAAAACGATATTGTCATCGCCTGCATAGTCTTCAATTTTTGTTGGTTTTGGTTAATAAAATTCGGTTTTTGCTGGCCCAACTGCTATAGCAACTCAGTGGTTGAACGCGCGCACGAAACAGTGTGGACAAAAGGCTCACACTGTTTCGCGCACCGACCTTACACAGAAGCCTCAGCGGCTATAACCGAGTTTTACGCCTTTTTTATCAGTGACAATAACGCCATCTTTACAAGCAATTTCACCGTTAACCAACGTCATCCGTATCGATGAGCGGAAGGTGGAGCCATCAAAAGGAGACCATTTACACAGATAGTAGAGACTCTCTCGTGTAACAGGGTGCGGTTTATTCATATCCACAATCGCAATATCGGCCCAGTAGCCTTCTCGCAGATAACCCCGCTCCTTCAGCTGGTAGCGCTTCGCGACATTGTGCGCTGTTTTGTTCACAACGGTTTCGATCGAAAATGTTTTATCGTGTACATGCTCAAGCAGTGTCTGCAGCGCATGCTGCACGAGCGGCAAGCCTGAAGGGGCTTTGAAATAGTTTGTGCTCTGCTTCTCTTCCCAAGTATGCGGGGCATGGTCGGTTGCAATGATGTCGATCACATCACTGTTGACGGCCGCTAAGAGCGCATCACGATCACGTTTTGCTTTGACCGCTGGATTACACTTTATCAGCGCCCCTTTCTGCGCATAATCCTCTTCCGAAAAATAGAGGTGATGCACACAGGCTTCAAGGGTAATTTTTTTATGATCGATCGGACCTGCATCAAAGAGAGAGAGCTCTTTTGCCGTCGTTAAATGGAGCACATGAAGATCGGTGCCAAAGCGCTTTGCAAGGTCAACGGCCATCGATGATGAGAGGTAGCAGGCCTCTTCCGAACGAATCGCAGGGTGGTATTTAAAAGGGATCGCTTCACCAAACTTCTCTCGGTAGAGGCGTTCATTCTCCTCAATGGTTGGGCTGTCTTCACAGTGAGTCACGACCAAAATAGGGCTCTGAGAAAATATCCCCTCCAGCGCTTTAGGGTCATTCACTAACATATTCCCGGTCGAGGCCCCCATAAAGACTTTGACACCACACGCCAAATGAGGGTCAATGCTGCGCACCGCCTCAAGGTTGTCGTTGGTAGCCCCAAGGTAAAACGCATGGTTTGCCAAGGATTTCGTCGCAGCAATATCATATTTATCTTGCAACGCGGCGGCGTTAACCGTTGCAGGGTTACAGTTGGGCATCTCCATATAACTGGTGATCCCACCCGCCACCGCGGCTTGAGATTCGGTTGCAATACACCCTTTATGCGTTAGACCTGGCTCACGAAAGTGGACTTGATCATCAATCATACCGGGCAACACATAACACCCTGCGGCATCAATAACCTCTGGCTGACCGCCCCCCACCAAGCTCGCATCAATGCTTGAGTCAATTTTTACAATGCGCCCCTGCTCAATCAGGATATCTCGCTCGGCAACCACACCCTCATTTACAACCAGCCCATTTTTAATCAAAATAGTCACTATCGACCTCCTCGTTACGGGTACTGTTCACAGTCTCGTGCTGAATGAGACTATACTGTTTGTTCAACTTCTTAGATACCTTAAAAAACTATGTCTAAAACCCAAATAACAGAGACGGCCTCTGAAACCACTCTATTTGTTGATAATTTAACCGTCATCGATTTTAGCTACCTCTGCCCCCAACGCGGCATTGTAGGTGAATCCTGGATTGTCGACCTGCAGCTCAGCGGCCAACTCGATCAACAAGGGATGATCTTCGATTTTGGTCATGTTAAGAAGCAGGTTAAGCGGGTTATTGATGGCCTGTTTGACCATAAGTTGCTGATCCCAACAGCGTGTGAAGCGTTTCAGCTCCTCTCACCGCTCCTCTCACCTGATCTTAACGCCCCCCCTTCTCATGCTCCTGAGACGGATATACCTACCTCGCCTGAACGCTTGGTCCAGCCAAACCCGAAGGAGAGTTCAGTGCGATTTGAGTTTACCTATCACCCCGATCACGCGTACCGTATCGAGCACACCTCTCCTCGCGAAGCGATCTGCCTGCTCCCCATTGATCACATCGCGATCGAAACCGTCTTGCCTTTCATTAAAGAGCAGATCGATGCCGTGGTGCCTGACAATGTAGCCAGTATAACGCTGAACCTTCGTACCGAAGAGAGCGACCAGCCGTTTTACCAGTACAGTCACGGCC
>JAYPBG010000241.1:0-5956 GCA_038124075.1 Gammaproteobacteria bacterium | reverse complement strand
CTGCATAATCATAAGGCCTAACACCAACGTGGTAAAACCATATAATATCCACTTAAATAGAGCAATTTTTGACATAAACAAGCATCCCACTGACTATTATCTAACTATGTTTAACTATGATTAACTTTATCTAATTTATGTCTCATTTATGTCTAATCCATAAGGCTGGCAGAGTATCTAATAGACAAGATAGGGTAGAAGCACGAGCACCCATATTCAGTAAGAGGTCGATAAAAACAACCTGTGAATCATCATACACGGATTAACAACAGAGAGCAGCCGCTATTTTAGGGGGCTCTCTTTTGTTGGGCAAGCCGAAAGAGCGATTTAAACATGGAATGGCCCAGAGCACTGATGACAGAGCAATGGGCGTTAAGCAGGTCTAAGAAACATGTCCATTTATAGGTGGATCAAGTGGGCATATAGCCTGCGTGACCACTGCCGCTGTCTGACGCTCTGTGTGTAGGCGGCGTGGACAGCATAGACTCACCGTTACCAGGCAGATCGCTGGATGGCGATGGATTTGACGCTTGAGTTGTTGTCGAGCCTGAATCACCCTGCAACCGCTCAGCTATAGCCTTTCGTAAACTCTCTTCTTGGCCTTCACCGGCCTCATTAAAGCAACCGCTATCTGAAAGCTCACTCTCCAGCTGCATTGATTGATTAACACGGTCTCGAAGCTCTTTTCCTGGCTTAAAGTGCGGGACATATTTGGCTTCCAGCTCAACAGATTCACCTGTTTTTGGATTTCGCCCTACACGGGAGCCCCTATAGTGTAGAGAGAAACTTCCAAAACCCCGAATCTCTATTCGCCCTCCAGAGGCAAGTGTCTTGGACATCTCTTCAAGAATGGCTTTGATCGCCAGCTCTACATCTTTTGCAGACAGTTGACCTTGCTTGCTTGAGACGCGTTCGATTAGCTCAGATTTAGTTATGGACATTCCCTTTTCAACCCCTTAAGACGAAACTTTGTGATGGCACTTATTATCGACATCCGCTCCTAATCAGACCCTCTTCACTTTCAAGCGCGTGGGTGCACTCTTTAATGCCTCTTTAACACCCCTTTAACACTTTGACACTTTGACACTCTATGCACCAAACACATATACGCACCAAACATAAGAGAACCCCTCTTAGAGTGGGCTAACAACAACTATTACTCCATACTCTCACGATCCATGTATACTGCAAAAGGTACTGATACTTTAACCGCCCCAAACCTAAAGTAGACCCGTTCACTGCTGAACGGGTCTACTTAGGCACTGCTTCTGAACAGTCAAAACAGAAGGTTGTACGACTAGCTGTCGTTTCCTTCCATTTGAGCTTTAATCAAGTCACCAATGGTTTTTGGTGCCTGCTCTTGGCTCTTCGAATCTGCCGTAGATTCACTGTCAACAACATCTTTAGCTTTGATGGATAGAGTAATGACGCGGCTCTTACGGTCGATACCGATAATTTTAGCCTCGACCTCTTCACCCACTTCCAGCTTGGTACGCGCATCTTCAACACGATCTTTGCTGATCTCAGATGCTTTCAAGGTACCCTCAACGCCTTCGGCCAACTCAATCGTTGCCGCTTTTCCTTCAACCTCAGTCACCTTACCTTTAACAATAGCTCCTTTTTCGTTGGCAGTCACATAGTTGGTAAAAGGATCTTCTTCCAACTGTTTAACGCCAAGAGAAATGCGCTCACGCTCAGGATCTATCGACAAGATGACGGTTTCTAAAGTATCGCCCTTCTTGTAGTTGCGAACGGCTTCTTCACCCGCTTCATCCCAAGAAAGGTCAGACAAATGCACAAGGCCATCAATCCCACCATCAAGACCAATAAAGACACCGAAGTCGGTAATCGATTTAATCTTACCCGAGACTCGATCCCCTTTACTGTTATTGGTGGAGAACTCTTCCCAAGGGTTGGCTTTACACTGCTTAATACCAAGAGAGATGCGACGACGCTCTTCATCAATATCAAGAATCATCACCTCAAGCTCATCACCAATGTTAACCACTTTTGATGGGTGAATATTCTTATTGGTCCAATCCATTTCAGACACATGCACCAGACCTTCAATGCCTTCTTGGATCTCAGCAAAGCAACCATAATCGGTCAGGTTGGTAATCTTAGCGGTGACACGTGAACCTTCAGTGTATCGATTCGTGATCGCCAACCAAGGGTCTTCACCCAACTGCTTCAAGCCCAATGAAACACGGTTACGGTCACGGTCAAACTTAAGGACTTTAACCAAGATCTCTTCGCCAACGTTAACGATTTCACTTGGGTGCTTAATGCGCTTCCAAGCCATATCGGTAATATGGAGAAGGCCATCAATGCCACCAAGATCAACAAAGGCACCATAATCGGTGAGGTTCTTAACAATACCTTTAACCTCTGCACCTTCAGCCAAGTTCTCAAGCAGTGCATCACGCTCTGCACTGGTTTCAGCCTCAAGCACAGAACGGCGTGAAACAACAACGTTGTTACGTTTTGCATCAAGCTTAATGACCTTAAAGTCAAGCTCTTTGCCTTCAAGGTGGGTCGTATCACGAATAGGCCTCACATCCACCAGCGATCCTGGTAAGAACGCTCTGATACCTTCAACATCAACGGTAAAACCACCTTTCACTTTGCCATTGATAATACCTTTAACAATGACTTGATCTTCATGTGCGCGCTCAAGTCGCTTCCACGCTTCAACACGCTTCGCTTTTTCGCGCGAGAGCCGTGTTTCACCCCAACCATCTTCAAGCGTATCGATCGCAACATCAACATCATCGCCTACAGCAACTTCCAGCTCACCGCTGTCATTTAAAAATTGCTCTTTGGGGATAACGCCTTCAGATTTAAGGCCAGCATGGACGGTAACCCAGTCATCATCGATGGAGACAACAGATCCAGTTACAACTGAACCAGGGGTTAAATCAACTTCATTTAAACTTGCTTCAAAAAGCTCTGCAAAGCTTTCGCTCATAACGTTCTCTTTAATTAACAGTACACCACATAGGTCAGTGATATGTGGGGTTATTTTCAAAATGCTATTATATACAGCCACTCCTCTGACACTGTAAACAAAAAGTATAACTTTAAACTCTATGTTTACGCTTTAAGCTGCTAATAGCCCTAAACTAAGTACCACACACGAGTGCCACACATAAATAACACAGGTCAATAACATGCATCAATGTCACACAAGCACGCCTTTGCCCTCATAAAGGGGACGCAGGGCTGTTTAAGTTTAGACCAATTTGTATGGCACCAAACTCAAATAGTGGTTATTTTTTCAACTTCCGACCAAACAATGGTCATCACTTCTTCAATGGATATGTCACTGCTATCGACCAACACCGCATCATCTGCGGGCTTTAGCGGGGCGATAGGGCGATTCATATCACGATCATCACGTGCTTTAATCTCTTCGATAAGCCTCGCTAGGCTAGCACTATGCCCTTTCTGTTGCAACTGGCATAGTCGCCGCTTTGCTCTAACTTCAGCCGATGCGGTTAAAAAAATCTTCAGGGTGGCCTCTGGAAAGACAACAGTGCCCATATCACGACCATCTGCCACTAATCCAGGGCTTTGGCAAAAGGCTTTCTGTCTTGCCAATAACCCTCGGCGAACGCCAGGCAAGGCAGCCAATGCCGATGCTTTTTTACCCACCTCTTCATTGCGCACAAGGTGGCCGACTGGCTCGCCATCCAAATAAGGCTCCACCTCGTCATTATGTTGCTCAAAACGGATAGCTAACTGCTCTGCAAGCGCTTCAAGCTGCGCCTCATGACCAGCATCTAAATGTTTTCTATCCGCAGATAACGCTAAAATTCGGTAGAGTGCACCACTGTCCAACAGATGCCAACGCAATCGGCTTGCCAGTCGCGCCGAAATCGTACCTTTCCCAGCCCCACTGGGACCATCAATGGTAATAACAGGAATCACGCTGTCTCCTCCTTGTTACAACTCAGGGCTGCTCTATACACTTTGACACGTGCAAGTCAAACCCCAAATGGTTGGCTAACTCAATAAAGGTAGGAAACGATGTCGCCACATTATCACACTCATGTATAACAATCGTGTCTGCCGCTCTTAAGCTGGCTACAGCAAATGACATCGCGATGCGGTGATCATCACAGCTCTCAACATCTCCTCCTGAAAAAATCGCGGCCTTGCTGCCTTGCTCTGCGCTCTGGCCTTTTCCATGGATCACAATTCCGTCTTCGGTTGGTTCTACAGAGAGGCCCAAACTCAAAAGACCATCCGCCATCGCTTGAATGCGGTCACTCTCTTTCACGCGCAACTCTTCAGCGCCTCGCAGTGTCGTCACCCCTTCGGCACAGGCCGCAGCAATAAAAATGACTGGAAACTCGTCAATGGCCAATGGCACCTGGTCAACAGGAATATCGATGCCTTTTAGCTGGGCTGATCTTACCAGCAGGTCGGCCACAGGCTCTCCACCTATTTCACGGCGGTTTGTGAGCTCAATCTCCGCCCCCATCAGACGGAGTATATTGATGACACCCACCCTCGTCGGGTTCACCCCCACATGTTTGAGCAACACCTCTGAGCCCGGCGCAATGGTTGCGGCAACCAGAAAGAAGGCCGCCGACGAGATATCCGCAGGCACATCTATGTTGGTCGCTTTCAACGTCTGCCCGCCCTGAAGACCTATTCTGGTAACGCCCTGAGAAACTGCTTTGCGCGAGACCTGCACACCAAAACCTTTCAACATCCGCTCAGTATGATCACGTGTTGGCGCAGGCTCTTCAACCCAGGTCTCACCGTCTGCATAGAGCCCAGCCAACAAAATGCTCGATTTAACTTGGGCACTGGCAACCGGCATCTTATACTCAATGGCACTCAACGGTCTGCCAGCAGACTCAATAACAACCGGTGGTGTCCCTGCCTCTTCAGTGGCAATCTGAGCCCCCATCAACTTTAAAGGGTTTGCCACACGCCCCATTGGGCGCTTCGACAGTGACGCATCCCCAGTCAAGGTTACACCAAACGCCTGACCTGACAGCAAACCGGCCAACAGCCGCATGGATGTACCGGAATTACCCAAATAGAGTGGGCCAGATGCCTGCTTAAGCCCGTTCAAACCCACGCCATGAATGGTTAGACAACCTTCGGTAGGGCCCTTCACCGTGACACCCATATCTCGAAATGCCTGCAAGGTAGCCAAAGCATCCTCACCTTCTAACCAGCCTGTGACCTCTGTTGTGCCCTCAGCCAAAGCGCCGAGCATCACCGCTCGATGCGAAATCGATTTATCACCCGGTACCCGTATCGCTCCGTTTAACGGCCCACCTGGCTTGGCCGCATATTGAATTGATCCCATATTATCTACCTTTTTCACCTGATCTACCTTTTGGGCATGCCTTTTCTGCTGACCGCACGCTCTCCTCTCTAAGACCTCCGAGAAGTGCTCTCGGGCGGCTTTGGCTCGAGTGAGAACCCCCAACACCGCTTCACGCTCTCCGGTCTCTATCGCTTTTCTTAATCGCTCGATACCGTCCGTAAAACGATCCAGCACTTCCAGCACAGCGGGCGCATTACTGTTAAAAATATCATGCCACATCGTTGGATCACTGGCTGCAATGCGAGAAAAATCACGAAAACCACCTGCTGCATACTCAAAAATTTCTCGATGCTCAGGTTCACCCGCCAAGGTATCCACTAAAGAGAAGGCCAATAAGTGAGGAAGATGGCTGGTGGCAGCAAGCACCGCATCGTGATGCTGCGGGTCAAGCGATTTCACGTCGGCCCCAACACTCTGCCACATGCACTCAACGGTGCTCATCGCCTCTTTATCGGTAGATGCCAGCGGCGTCAACAGCACCGTATGATCGACAAACAGTTCGCTGTTGCTTGCACAGACGCCGCTGCGCTCTGAACCCGCTATAGGGTGGCCCGGAACAAGCCGAGTAGGCACAGAACCAAACAGCTCTTTTGCGATCCTTATAAC
>JAYPBG010000240.1:0-5985 GCA_038124075.1 Gammaproteobacteria bacterium | reverse complement strand
AGGCAGAGGGGTCATGCCTGATGGTACATCGCGCTTCTCTTGCCGAGGAGAAAAGCTGCACCATTTTATGGGTACGTCTACCTTCTCTGAGTACACGGTCCTCCCCGAGATCTCAGTCGCGAAAGTCAGTAAATCGGCCCCCCTTGATAAAGTCTGTCTGTTAGGTTGTGGTATTTCTACAGGCATTGGTGCAGTACGAAATACCGCTAAGGTGGAAGCGGGTTCAACCGTGGCTGTATTTGGTTTGGGTGGTGTTGGGTTGAGCGTGATTTAAGGTGCGGTCATGGCAAAAGCGAGTCGAATCATCGCAATTGATATAAACAGCGATAAGTTCGAGATGGCGATGATGTTAGGTGCGACCGAATGTGTAAACCCTATGGAGTATGATCGACCGATTCAAGAGCTGATTATTGACTTAACCGATGGCGGAGTGGATTACTCTTTTGAGTGCATTGGAAAAACTGAGACGATGCGATCGGCGTTAGAGTGCTGTCATAAAGGTTGGGGGGAGTCTACGGTGATTGGCGTGGCAGGTGCAGGCGAAGAGATAGCAACCCGCCCTTTTCAGTTGGTCACCGGGCGCGTATGGCGTGGCAGTGCATTTGGTGGTGTAAAAGGACGCACTCAGTTACCTGATTATGTTGAAGAGTATATGAAGGGTCAAATAAAGATCGATGAAATGGTCACCCATACCATGCCATTGAATGACATTAATAGAGCGTTTGACTTAATGAGTTCAGGAGAGTCGATACGATCTGTTGTACTCTTTTAATAAGAGGGTTTACAACTGAGAGGTTAATTCTATCACTCTTTTTTCAAGATTGGAAACAAAGCTTAAAATCATATGGCTACTTTCTTCGATATCTTGGAAGGTTGAAAGAGATATGACCTCGTTTTTAGAGAGGTTAGATTGGTATTGCTTGTTAACGTCTGCGGACTGGGTTGCTAGATTACGCACTTCGTCTGCAACAACGGCAAAACCTCTTCCTGCCTCTCCGGTGCGTGCTGCCTCAATTGATGCATTGAGGGCCAACATATTGATCTGTTTTGTCAGCTCATTAAAGGTGTGACTCTGCTTAATCATTTTATTGTTGTGACTCATTAACTCAGTCATGGCGGAGTTCCATCGGTTGAATGTATTGTTCAGCGTTTGGAGGCTATCAATCTCTACTTTCAACTGTGTGGTTGATGCGCTCAGCTCAACATGTTTCGATGAATTATTTGAGTGAATACGATCTAACTCTTCTTGTAATTGCGTGGTTACTGTGTGAGCTTCGGATAGACGGTTCTCCATCTCCTCTTGGAGCGTGGACAGGTGACTCTCTTTTTCGGCGGTATCTGAGAGTGCTTCAGAGATATGTCTATTTAACTCTATAATGGTCTGTTCTTGGTTGGCCTGATTCGATAATTTATCAAGGTCACACTGTCGGTGGTGGCGAAGTGCCCCCAGTTTCTGTTCATAATGATGTCGAACGAAAAGCAAAAATACTAAACTTGCTATACCAGAGAAGAGAATGGATAAGGTGATTGAAAACATAAGCCTAATTTTTTCCTGATTTTTTCGGTTGACCGAATTATTTCTATAGATTATGAATTGACTTGTTATTTATAATATTCAATATTCATCAGTACAAGGATAAGTTAAAGTATTTTGCATAGCTAAAAGAGTAGCACATGCAAGGTAAAAAAGTTAGATATGATTGTTTACTAATAATAAAAAATATATAGATGAATATTGAGCTGGTTCTATACTTAAATAAATCTCAAGTAAAAGTATAAAATATTAAAAGTAAAGAACCATGATGGAATATCAAATTAGAATGAATTTTATCAAATTGCTATTAATGGATGATTGATTAGTGAAATTTAAAAGCATTAAAAGTAAACTTATTATTCAGGTATCAAGTATTTTAATTATGGTGTTTGTTGCTGTTCTATCCGTGGTCTCTTATTTAAGTATTGATGAGGCCGAAAAGTCACTGAGTCGAAATCAGCAGCAAATAAAAGACGCGCTTTTGGCAAAGGGTAAGTTGCTTACCCAGAATAACAGTCAGGCCGTAAAAGGCATGGTAGAAGATAATGCGTTCTCTTCTATTCAGGGTCTTGTAGCATCAACAGTCGAAGCAGATGAGGACATTGTCTTTGGAACTTTCATGGATACGGATCGTGTTGCTTGGGCACAGGTGACCCCTGAGAATCCTTTAGGTCTATTAACGGATAGGGTTGTTTTGGAGGATGAAAACGCATTATGGGTTGAAGGGTTGGAAGCAGTAGAGTATAAGCATACAACCATTGATGGATACTCTGTCTATCTGTTTGCTGCGCCAGTTATTGTTGATGATGAAATGCTTGGTTTCATTCAATATGCATTGACGGATAATAATATGCTTAACAGCATTGAGGCTGTTCGTGTTGAGTCTGAAAAAGCGTTGATTAAGACCATTACAGTCATTGTTGCGTTGGCGCTCTTTACTGGCATAATAGGTTTTATAGCTGTTAGAAAAATGGCCATTAAAATATCGCGTCCTCTCAATGCACTAAGAGATGCGGCCGAAACCATCAGTAGTGGTAATTATGATCAGCGGGTTAATGTGACCAGTAATGATGAAATTGGATTGTTGGCAAATAATTTTGATACGATGCGATCGACTATTCAAAAGAAAATTGAAGATCTGGTCGAGTTAAACACCTTAGGGCAGGCTTTTACAGCACTCAAATTTGAAAGAGAGATCTTTGAGCTGTCATTAAAAAATGCATATAAACATACAAATGCCATTTTTGGGTTAATCTCTCATCCTGAATTGGGTGATATCAATATGTTAGATGTGACTAAAGAGTGCTCAGATGCGGGTTTTGAGGTGAGCCCTGAGGAGGATGGTGTTGATAAAGCTAAGGCTGTTTTTGACGAAGAAAATCAACCGGACTGGATGGCGGTGCTTAAGGAGAAGATGTCTGAACAGATGCGTGTACTGGATGTCATTCAACTCAATGAGTTCGAAGCGTTTGGTGAATCACATGCATTCATCAATATCCCTTTTTCTGCAGGCGAGGCGGGTATGGGGCGATTCATGCTGGTGGGCAAAAGAGAGAATATTCGATATTCCGACAGTGATCAAGAGTATTTCAGCTCCATGTTGCAAATGATGAACGTATCTCAAAACAACATTAAACTAAAATGTGAAATCGAAGAGCACAATAGAAATCTAGAAGAGACCGTCAAGCAGCGTACTGCTGCGTTACAAGAGAAAACAAATGATATTACCAATATGATGAGTAACATGCATCAGGGGCTCTTTACCATTATGGGGGATGGTACAGTGCATCATGAGTATGCCCGATATTTAGAAAATATTTTTGAAACAAGAGATATTGCGGGTGTCAATGCATTAGATTTGCTGTTTGATAATTCAACATTGGGTGAGGACAGCCTCAATCAAGTGCGTACCTCAGTGATGAGCTTGATTGGAAGTGATGAGATCATGTTTGATTTTAATCAACATTTATTGGTGAATGAAGCTGAAGTCACATTTAAGGGTAAGCCGAATAAGGTCTTGGAATTTGATTGGGACCCCATTCTATTGAATGATTGTATTGATAAGATTATGGTGACTGTACGTGATGTAACGGCATTAAAAGCGTTGGAAGGTGAGGCAGCCGAACAGAAACAAGAGCTTGAAATTATCAGTCAAATCTTGGCGATAGAAACTGATAAATTTGCACGTTTTATTACAAGTTCATTTGATTTTATTGATAAAAATCGCACGATTATTGAAGAAAATGAACACTCGTCTGAGGCTCTTCTGTCTGAACTTTTCAGAAATATGCATACCATTAAAGGTAATGCGAGAACGTATGGGTTTTCTCATATTACCGATGATGTTCATATCGCGGAGACCTGTTATGATACCTTACGAAAAGATCTATCACTGACATGGGATAAAGATCAGCTGTTATGCGAGTTGGATGCGGTTCGAGAAGGGCTTGTGCGCTATCGTCATGTAAATCAGAATGTTTTGAAGCGTGGAAATGGGGATTCAGCAACCCTTAAAGAGGGGCAGATGGTGGTTGATTCAGATAGCGTATCGGCTCTTCATGACACGTTATCGGCCATTTCAGGTGGTGAGCTGAGTGAGCAGGTGAAAAAAGAGATTATTAAAGCGAAGGCACTGTTATTGATGTTGGATACGGTCAGCTTAGAGGATGCCTTGGATGATATGTGTCAATCGACATGCTCTCTTGCCGGGGAACTGGGTAAACCGGCTCCAGATATCTCAATCAACGCGAAAGGGGTTGTGGTTAAGCAGGATATGAGGGAGCTGCTTAATAATGTCTGTATGCACAGCTTTAGAAATTCACTGGATCACGGCATTGAAATGCCTGAAGAGAGGGTCAATTGCGGAAAGTTACCAGAAGGAAAGATTACAGTGGATGCCAGTATTACTGACAATCAGTTAGAGATGCGTATATACGATGATGGACAGGGGCTTAAACTCTCCAAATTAAGGGAGAAGGCCATTCAGGATGGAAAGATTGCGGAAGAGGAGTGCTTAAGCACGGAAACAATCGCAAATTTACTCTTTGCACCGGGTGTCTCTACTGCTGAGAGTGTGACGCAGATATCGGGGCGAGGTGTTGGCATGGATGCAGTTAAAAAGTTTATTGAAGAGAAGGGCGGCAATGTCAAAATAGCATTGAGGAGCGAGAGGGAAAAAATAGAGAGTGAGATGGCCCTCTTTGAGCTGGTTATTACGATCCCTGATGCAGGGTATCTGAAAAGTGCATAAGTTCTATCATAATATTAGCCTATCCCCATGTTTATATTATAAACAGCTCTTTTACCAGTTTATTGGGTTCAGTGGAGGTAGGAAAAAGTGATATCTATTAAAGAGAAAAATCGACGCATGTGTAAGGCGCTATGTTTTGTTTTGCCCTTATTCTTTAGTCATGGTGCTTTTGGGGGGCAAGCAGAGGAGGCTTTGAAAGAAACGTCTGTAGCAAAATTAAAAGAGTCGTTTGAGGTGATAAAGAAGAGTGTTGAATCAGGGTTTCCTGGTTTGAAACTGATTGGTATTGAAAAAACCTCTCTGGAAGGCATTGTTCAAATTGAAATGACCAATAATGGTGTACCTGAAGTTGCCTATGCAGCTGAAGACGGCTCTCATATATTTTCAGGCCACCTTATTCAATTAAGCCCTGAGGGACCTCCACTGAATATTACTGAGGTGTGGAAAAGTGAAAAGCGCATAGGCTTACTAACGGGGCTTAAAAACCAGGATCTTGTGGTATTTTCTCCTAAGGATGAGGCCAAAGCGGTTATCTATGTATTTACCGATATCGACTGTGGTTATTGTCAGCTTTTACATAAAGAGGTACCGGAGATGAATGCGCTGGGTATAGAGGTGCGTTATGTGGCGTGGCCAAGGGCTGGGGTTGAATCGGAGTCGGGCGAGAAGCTTCGTTCAGTCTGGTGTGCTGAGGATCAAAATATGGCGATGACTCAGGCTAAAAACCTTGTTTCCCTGGCGAAGGCAGCCGACGGGTGTGTGACCACGCTTGCGGAACAGTTTGAGGTGGGTATAAAAGCCGGTGTGAGAGGGACCCCCGCAATCTTTTTGGAGTCGGGTCAAGAGGTTGGGGGGTATGTTAAGGCTTCGGAGTTAGCTCAAATGTTGAGGCTACAATAAAAGGTACTCAGGAAAGCCTTTAGAGCTTTAACCAATAGAAGTAGCAAACGTGTGCGAGCCTCATATGGACATCGCTTATTGCCTGTAGGTGAAGGGTACGGATAGAAAGCCTTTCTTTAGTTTGTTACCCAATAATGTGCCGCTTTCTTTAAGAAATTCATCCGTTGGTTGTGCAGCCTGAAGAGCCAGCGATTCCCCTTGAACGATTTGCCGATTAGCCAATTTGATTCCTGTTGAATCAGGTATACGGGTATGACCTAAATTTGATGTATATTAGGCAGCCAATGGTACGCCGTATTGA
>JAYPBG010000239.1:0-6012 GCA_038124075.1 Gammaproteobacteria bacterium | reverse complement strand
TCTCTAGATGGCGCTCAATTTTGACATTATTGGGCTTAAATATACTCTGTTTAGGAAAAACATCTTTATAAATTTTATCGAAGTTAGGTATTTTACTCTCTACGCCAACTGCAAAATGGACGATATCTACCATAACGAAACACCCCTAATGAACTAATATAAAACCTATATAAAACCTATATAAAACCCGTATAAAACTTATATAAAATCTAATACAAAGAAGAAGAAAAGATCCACCTCACTCTTCAACATCATTTATTTTAAGACGAAACTCCCATAAGCGTTCGAAGCGATTACAGAGCGCCTTAACCGTTAACTCATCCGGATCGACACCAAAACCAAAATAGAGCTTACCATCCCCAAATCCAATACGAGGCAGCAGATCAAACCGGCTGTAAGGCTTCATGATCTCAAGGGCTCTAAGGTACTGGCTGTAGAGCTCATAGTCCTTCACTTCGATACTGAAATAGAGAAAAATAGAGAGACCATGCTTTTCAATATAAAAACTGTCAGTGCCGTCAAACACGAGCTGAAGAATCCCAGACTCTGGCATCTTAATATTATCCAGCCCAATGATCGCGCCAAAATCTTCAATGAGTTTGTTATCGTCTGATGTACTCAAAATGCTCTCACTCAAATATTAAAGATATAGAATAAGTTTAATACATTGCTCAAGCTTATGGGTAATATATGGTTTATAAATGTAACCGTTTTAGAATCATTGCGTACACGTTTTATGAAGCCTCATAAGACAAAGAGATAATATATAACAGCAGGTTATAACAACAGGACAAATCAGGGGAAAAATCAGGCGCTATTTAAATCCATTCGCCAGATCCTTCTCATCAAGCACCGTGGCTAAGACAGAAGCCACCAACCTAAGGAGCTTTCTGGGCACAAAACTATCTATTTCACTTTGCGCATAGAGCGATTGCGCTAGAGGAACATTTTCATGAATGGGTATATTGTATTGTTGCGCCACCGACCTTACCCAAAGGGCATCCTCATCAACCGCCTTATAGGTGACAATAGGCAGGGGCGCCTTCTCTTTCTTATAGTAGATACAGACAGCAAAGTGGGTCGGGTTGGTGATCACCGTATCAGCCATCTTAACACGCTCGACAGACTCCTCCAGGATCTCACGATGGACCTCTTTTCGTCTCTGTTTGACTTCAGGATTACCCTCTACATCTTTATGCTCACGCTTAAGGTCGTCACGTGACATCATTAAGTCTTCAATGTAAATCTTATGCTGCATCATATAGTCAAGCACAGAGATGACAATCGAAACAAGAACACACGAAGCGATGATTTTTACCATAACGCTCGAGAGGACCAGAATAAGGCAGTCAATGCCACAATAGGTGAGGTTTGCAATATCACTGAAAGCACCGTAAAGTGTTGAAAAGACGATAAACCCATATAGAGAGGTTTTTAAGATCGACTTAAAGAGCTCAAAGAAGTTTTTCTTTGAAAAGAGGTTTTTGGCCCCTTTAACTGGGTTGAGCGTCTCAATATTGGGTTTGATACGTTCAAAAGAGAAGACACCGCCGTGCTGCATAAATGAGGCGATGACAACGGTGATGGCCGCTGTAGTCGCAAGGACAGTGGCAATCAGAACATAGTCACCTAAGAGTTCGCTCAAAACATGAATGTAATTATCCGAGAACTTCATGGTCATCACACGGCTGATAAGGTCAAAGTTGGCTAGGATGCGCTCATATATAAAATCGACCATCATATAGAAACAGGCACAGACTGTTAAGAAGGTCGCACTGCTGCACGCCTCTTTACTGACACAGACATTGCCTTTCTTTTTCGCATCCCGCAACCGTTTTGGGGTCGGTTTCTCCGTCTTGTCACTCTTATCACCACCACTCATCGAAGCATCATCTCCAACTGGCTTTGCAGATCGCTGTGCAGAAGCACATTGTTGTCTATAAACTCTATTAGTAAAGGAAAACAGATAAAGAGTACGGTGAAACAGACACCACTCTTCAAGGGTAAAGATAGGATAAATACATTAAGTTGCTGTGAAAACCTATTCAAGAGCGCCAGACCAAACTCTGACACAAACATCGTGAAAATAATCGGCAGGGCTACAATAAAAGCCAGCTCGTAAATATTATCCAACATCAATAGAAACAGGGTTGGCTCAAACTCTGGAATAGAAGGCAGATAGGAAAAAATAGGCCACACAAGGTAACTTTTATAGATAATATCTAAAAGAACAAAGATAATCCCAGAGACCATCACATAGGCTGAAAAGAAGGTGGCAAACAGGTTTCCCATTGGGGTGGTCTCAGACTCATTCATTGGGTTCACCGTTGAGTCGATCGAAGCACCACGCTGGTTGTCGATGATAAAGCCCGCCGCTTCCACCGCCAGAAACGGGAAGCCAATGACAATACCCAATATAAGGCCAACCAACATCTCTTTTGCGACAATAGATAGCCACTGGACACTGTTTAATTCAACCACCGGTAACTCCTGCTGCAAGTGGGGCCAAAGGTAGAGCACTAAACCGAGAAGTACAGAGTTCCTCAACATCGTCCCTTTGATGACAGAGGCACTGAACACATTGATTAAAATGGTTGCAAAAAAGAGTCGGGGCAGACCGATAAGGAGCGTTATAAATACTGTTCCATACTGATCATAAAACATAAAAGCAACAGCCCCTAAAGCGTTGGATCTTACTTATGACTGAAATTAAACATCGTTTTGGTAAAATGGAGCATCTCACGGTAGACCCAGGGCATTGACATATAGAGCACCATAAAAATCGCCACCAGCTTTACAAGAAAGGCAAGGTTCTGCTCTTGCACCTGAGTCACTGCTTGAATAATACTAACAATTACACCCAAAAAAGTACTCACCATAATCGCAGGAAGCGAAAACGCCATAATGAGCATCAACATTTGTGACATACTTTCGATAACTTTATCTTCCATTACAGCGGTACCTGATAAGAGAATATAAGATTTTGAATGAGTCGAGACCAACCGTCTGCAAGCACGAAGACTAATATTTTAAAGGGTAGCGATATCGTCATGGGGGCCACCATCATCATACCGAGTGAGAGCAGGAGGTTTGAGACCACCAAATCGATCACCAAAAAGGGCAAAAAGAGGTAGAGGCCTATCTCAAATGCATTGGTTAACTCACTGATAAGAAATGAGGGAATTAATATAAGAATGCTGTTCTCATCCAAGGTATCGGCGTACTCCTTGGGCCAGATGTATTGAGTATTCTCTATAAAAAAGAGAAGATCCTCTTCACGTGTATGCGTCTGCAAAAAGGTTCGCCAAGGGGCCGAGACAATTTCGAAGTTATCGGCCACTGAATTAATATCATTCATATTGACCTGATACTGCTCCGTTAACTCATAGGTCTTATGCGCAACGGGGTACATAATATAGACTGTGAGTATGAGTGAGATCGCATAAATCGCGAGATTGGGTGGAATCTGCTGAACACCAATGGCGTTTCGGATCATATTTAAAACGATTGAAAGCTTGACAAAGCAGGTTGACACCATCACAATAAAAGGGACCAAGCTGACAATTAGAAATATAATTAAAATATTAAAATAATTGTCATACGAATCTAACATCACTTACCTCTATTTATTATCAATTGTTAACGGTCTTTTTATTGTCCGTCATCCACAATTTTCAAGGCCAATCGTCCATTAAGATTTAATAACTTACCTTTAAAAGAGGGCTTTCCATTTATATAAAGCGTACAGAGTTGATTGATCGATGTTTTCAAATCAATGATCGATCCATCTGCTGCATTGGTAAACTCTGAACCTGGCAGAAATGTCTCTGCAACAGCAACAGCAACCTGTTGATCAGCCTGCTGAAAAAGGGATTGCAGCTCAGCTTCAGGCAGCGCGGGGGGGCCATCCTGCGGGTGTCCTGCACCACCCGATGGGTGTGAACCTAAAGCAGCCTCATTGGACATACGATTTTGCGCATGCTGCTCTAGACTATCTTCTGCTAGACTATTTTCTGCTAGACTATCTTCTAATAGATCATCATCTAATAGGCCATCCTCTAATAGATCATCTTCTAAGTTGTGATCTTCTAAGTTCTCATCTTCCAAGTTGTCATCAAAACCCTCATCTAAAAGAGAGTCTGACATGGAATCGGATATTGGCTCTTCAGATTGACTAAAAGGGCTATCAAACCCCTCTTCACGCCGCGCAGCGCCTTCTTCTGGAATATTCATATCGTTATATATTCATATCGTTATAATGGTTAAAAAAGATCAGATGCATCTTATTAAAATCTTCTATCGCTCTCTTCTAATTATGATGCATATTTTCAGAACATCAATGCGATCAAAAACAGGCTATATGATACTGCATAGACAAAGAGAGAGAGAAGATAGGAGATGGTCACGAAATAACTTTGATATCTGAAGCGAAACCATGTCTGATCAAAGTGAGTTCAGAAGCGAAACCTATCTAGGTTGTTTTGTGTCAAAGTTCTTTCGTGTCAAAGTTCTTTCGTGACCCTTCCAAGGGGCTTACCGCTGCACAGCGTGTAAACCCCATAGATACAAACATACTCTAACGAAAAGAGAGGTAAGATTATAGGTTTTGAGCAACAGAACGTAACGCCTGGAATTTTGATGCTTCCATTGAGGTACAGGCTTGCGTTATTAGGTTAAGCAGGTTCAGTAGACGCTGCAACTTTAACAGGTCAATCTGGTTAACCGAGGCATACCCCTCAATTTTATTGTTCATGGCATCAATGACATCATCAAGCCAGGCATCACTCAAAGATCCTTCTTCCCATGGTATATCCAAACCTAACTCTTCTTCTAAGTGCTGCCAAAACTCTGCTGCAGTTTCAAAGCCGGCCTCTTTCATCCATTCCGGTGTTGTCTCAGATGAGTGCAAGTTATCTACAACAGCGTCCATATACGTTTGATCTTCAGAACTCGTAACCTCAACGCTGGTGTTGTCATCTAGATATCTTTCATGGCCACCTACATCAGCATATGCCGAATATACACCTTTACCTGTTCCAAAATCCCCAGTCGAGTGTAAATTAACTTGATATCCGTCGTTACCACTCTCACCATGGTGATTATTTCTCCAAACAAGATCGAGCTCATAGCCATCATGCAAGGCTTTATCCGCCTCCGCAGCTGACATATCATTAATTAAAATTTTACTTACTAGATTGCCGTCACGATCCCGTAAGTCTGTTGTAAAGCCATGGCCCGTCGATGTTGATATAGCAATCTCATCAACGTACCACGACTTAGGGTCATCTGGATTAACGTGCATTGTACTCATTGTCATTTTGCTGCCATCTTCGAGATAAAACGTAAGATTTCCTTCTTGCCAGTCGAAATCGATCTCATCACCATTTGTACCAGAAGAAGTATCAAGTTTACCTAGAGTAACATGAGGATCTCCCCAAACGGTAAAAACCTCTTGATCACCTTTCATCAATTGAACCATACCACCTTTATCTTTTGAAATAGTAAGTTCATAGTCACCCCACGTGATAGTAACTTTACCGTTAGCTTCATCGTGTACTACCTTTGGAACTTCGCTTGTTTCACTAGCCGCCATTGAAGTGTCAATATCTGTGCCGCTCTCATCAGCTCTATTCGCCTCAGCCTTCAATTGACGAACCCACTCTTGATATTTCTCCATCTCCTTCATTCGATCTTCAATGGTTTCCATTCTATTCAAAATCTGCATTTCAGTTGTTTGATACATAGCAATCATGGCAAAAAAGACCGCATCTTGGGCACTCATATCCCGTGCCCAATTATCACCTTCACTACTTATATTCGAATCTTTTGCTACAACACCAACAGTCATATAAACACCTCAAAGTTTGATTTTCAACGATTATCCAATATTAAAACCAGGTAAAATTCACGTCTGATCATTTAAGCTCTAATCATAAGGCACTTCTTCTTCCGCTTGCCAAACGAGGTCGTCAATGATCTCCATTAGATCCTCTAGAATTTGATCCCTTGCAC
>JAYPBG010000238.1:0-6041 GCA_038124075.1 Gammaproteobacteria bacterium | reverse complement strand
CATGAGCGATTAACACGAAATTAACCTGTTGCACTTCGGAGTTGAAACCGCGAGCACTAATCCCTTCCTACCTGAAAATTAGTGATTTTGGGTAAAGAATATCTTTCCAAGACATGTCTAAATAGAAAACATCCAGAGCAAGAGAGATCCGATATCGGTCAGTAAGATCGCTTATAAGCCGATCTTTTTCTTGGGCGCATCTGGGGTATGCATCTGAGTATAAAAAGTGCGAACAAAGTAAAAAACATCCGTTCATTTATTGGGTACCAAACAAACAAATAAATAAGCGCATTGTAAATAAGTTCAGCGATTGCTCGGTGAATCAATAAATAATCTAATTAATATCTTTTTTTAAACAGGATGTTACATAATTAATAATTGGGAGAGATCAGTATGTTGGCATTTCTTTGTAATAACCGATTCCTAGGCGCTTCTGATCATAGAGGTGCAGGCATTGCAAATAGTCGTACAAATAACGAAAAGATGAGCTTGTTAAAAAGGCTTAAAACAGCTGTGACAATAAGCTATTTGGGTATTAAAAGTAGGTATTCAAAACCGGCCTCTATGAGCCGTAAACGTATCCACGAGGTTTTGACAGGTATAGAGCCTGCGAACGCTCCGCTGCATGGGCGCGTGACATCATATGTTGCCCTCTCCGATATGACGCAGAGCATGCTCGAAATGAAAAGGCTAAAAGACAATAATGCGGACTCTGGCAGCGTTGATGCATCGAAAAGAGGTGTAGCACAGTCGCTGCTGGCGTTTATAAACAGTGGTGATAATAACGAAGGTCTCAGGCTGTTTAATTTAATGGTGGCTCAGCTCGATAACCCCGATGAGGTGCGCAGAGCGCTGGCCGTAGATGGAGAGGATGAGCAGCGTGTCGGGGGTTTGGGTGATGTGCTGGAGATGATGGACGGTTTTGTGCAGGGTACACGAGAAGCGCATCTGAGTATGCTGCAGGATGCCGTGGCGTCATTGAAACAGGAGCGCGTGTACGATGTCCTAATTCGTACGCTGAATCACTACCGTTTGGATGAACAAAAGGCTCTGATGACTTACTGTCTTAACCAGTATGTTGCGCCTAACAAGGGTTGGCTTTTAAAGCGTATCTTTAATTATGCTATGCATAAAGTGACCGCTTTGATGGGGGCGCATCAAAGCGGTGCGCTGTCTGCTTTAATGAAAAACCGCGGCGGTAATCAGTATGAAAAGGTTGATGCGTTGAGGGGCGTTCAGGATGAGGATCAGCGCAATCTTGGCATACAGAAAACCGTGGGGGATGCGCTTGACCTAGCGGGGCGTCTAACAGGGGTTATCCATGATTATATTAATATAAGGAATGGTACGCGTTCCGAGTCACTGGCTGATCTGAAGAGCCGTTTTAAGGCGCTTCTGAAGAACAGTCATGTAGCAAGGCAGGAAGGCGGGCAGACGCATCACTACAATGTTCTCTCAACCTTGAAGCTTATTGTGGAAGCGGCATGCCAAGAGATTCTAGCGAATAATGGTCAAGGTCAGGGGCATCATAATCCGACATTGATCGGAGAGATATTGAATCAACACGTTACAGATGCAGAGAGCCGGGCAAGAGTGCAGACATTGGTGACTGGGTTGGCTGAGCAAGGCGGGCCACTGCTGGTGGTTAATACGCTTTTAAGCCGGCTTACAGAATCCAATCAGAAAGATGCGATTGATGAGCTCTTTGGGTATGAGCTACAGTGGGTAGCGGGCGATGAGGTGCTGCCTGAGGCGGGGCGGTGTGCTGTGGCGGTTAAGCGGGACGCGGCTGGGTGCTATGCGGTACGTATTTTTAGTCAAAGAGGTGATTATCACGATTATAACAATCTGCCACAAGGTGTGAACGATTTAATACGCGGGCAGCGTGATGGTGGGCACCCTGCGGGTGATCAAGCGTTTATTCGAGCGCTTACTGCGGACTTGGGTCATGATCTTAATATAGGCGGCGGAGAACCCAAGGTTGAGTTCATGTTGGATGCACTGTCGCGTCTACTGGTTGGGCAACCCCATGTTGCTACGGAGCGGGTGGCTGCTGATGTTCGACCTGAAGGCCAGAGGCATGAAGGGTATCAAATAGATAAAATAGCCGGTTTTGCAAAGCGGATGCTCCAGACATACGGCAACCAAAACCAACTTAAGGCTCTAATGACAGGCCGGGGCAGTAATGAAGATCGAGCACTGCTGCTAGAAGTGGTGCGCAACCTGGCTATCCAAGAAGATTTTCAGGGCGCTATAGATGATCTGAAGGATCAGTTGCCACCTTTTCTTCATCATAATTTAGAGCTCATGAGGCGTCATTATTTTTTGAGTGAACTCTCAGTTGTGGGTAAAAATATAGTACCGCATATGACCGATGATGCGATTTTAAGCATGCTTTCACATGTGCCTGATGACGTTGTTGCTCTAATGCAGACTAAAATGGAAAGTCTTTTTCAATATGTTGGCGAACCGGGGAATAATTTGCATTCGGCATTGGAGGATCGTGCAGTGCAGTTGCAGCTGAATCTGCGTGACGGGCTCAGTGACGCGAATGTTCATGAGTTTGCTGCGAGCTATATATTTGAAAGAGACGAGGCGGGCTTTGAGCGGTGGTTGCAAACGAATCATGTGGTTGGGAGTCGCAGTGATCATACGGCTCGGATGAGGAGGCGAAATGATGCTGATGCAAGTGGGGTGAATCCTCAGGATGAGGTGTATCAAAGGCAAGCCAACTTACCGAACCGTTTACTGGATCCAATACGTGAGTCACGCAGAACGCTGTTAGAGTGTACGGCTGAACTGCGGGGTACATTGTTGGAATTGGGCTTGACGGATGCTGAGGCAAACAGTGTGCCCGTTGCGCACCTGTTGGGCACACCGGCATTAGCGATTTTGCGTGGCTATGTAAGTGGAAGTGACAACGATATTTTGGAGGCGCTTAACGAGCCGATCCATGATGATGAACGTCAGCGCTGCAGTGATATTGAGCACGCTCAGAGTAAGGCGGTTAATGCTTACTTAGTGTTGCTGGGTGATATGGGGGTACCGCTTGATCTTGTGAATACAGAGGTGGGTGTGCAAGGAGACGGTGCTGATCAAGACAGTCATATACAAACCGCACTGGTCTCCTTAAGGGGCATGCTGACTCGATACCCCTTGGCTCAAGGCGTCAGTCAGCTGGTGAATGATCTGGTGCCCGCAGGTATGGGCCCAATGGCGAGAGGACAAATCGATTCGCATGATAAAAAAATAATAGCCACCAAGGCGGTGGATGCACTTGCCAGGGCGGACATCGATTCCGTCAATGGCGATGATCTGACGCGTGATGATCAAATTGCAAAAATTTGGGGCTTCACTCAATCGCTTTTAGCGGTCACAAATGAAACCTTGATCCTGAATGAGTATGGCCAAATAACAAATGCCGATGGGCGGCTTGTCGGCAGTGACGGTCACTTGCATGACAGCAGTGGTCGGCGTGTCGATGCGGAAGGCTGGTATGTGAACGCTCAAGGCGAGCGGCTTCAACAGGATGTGTTTGGGCGAGCACCTCAAGACGATGGCACCGTGGAGCAACGGCAGGGTCTGTTGGGGCGCAATGGCGCTGGTCAGCGTATCAATAATAATGGCGACCTCATCGATTTTGAAGGGCGCCGTATTGATGAGTGGGGGCGGTGTATAAATGATGCGGGGCAGTTAGTGAATATAAGCGGTGAACGTGTTGATAGACATGGGCGTCGCTTGAATGATCAAAATCAAGTGGATGTTACAGCGGATGACTACCAACTGCCTGTGACCGACGAAGAAGGGCGACCCTCTCAAATCATCTTTAATGTTGATGGATCCGTCGTTGATGCAGAAGGTCTATTGCACGCAAGAGGCAGTGCTCGCGCACAGGCGCTGACAGCCCGGGTCAATAGGCATGGCAGGTTGGATCTGTGCAAACAAGCTTGTCATGCGTTGAGCAGACAAGAGGTGAGAAAGATTATTGAGCGCGAATTCAATTTTGTGGTGAGCATGTTGAGCGATAATAATACGCCAGAGCGGTTGAGCGCTTTCCTTGAGGATGCTGGGTTGCCCCCCAGTATCCAAAATATGCTCCAATCCTTTGTGAATGAGCTGTTGCCTCAAGATATTTTGGGTTCTGATCTCAGTGCTAATGTGCTTAAAAGCGTGGGTCAGTATGATGCAGATTTAAAAAACAAGCTGCTCTCAAGCATTCCAGATGCAGCGCTCGATGGCCTCTTGGATCAGCTGACCCAGGTCATTAATTTTATCGATCCTTTTGATGAGATGCCGTTTTTTGCAGATTTTGGAAAAACATTAGAGGCGTCACTTGGAGAAATTACGGTTATTCAGAAGTTGGTCAATACGCTGACGCAAGGGTATTACAAAGAGATTCCTCATTGTGACAAGCGGAGTATTGCTACAGCGGTACTCAATGTGGGGCGGCCTCAAGTGGATGAACAGGATGAGTTGGACCCCGAATCGCTTAAGGCGTTGATTGGTGCGATGGTTCAGGCGGGAGGGCCCGGTTTTCAAAAAGCCATGCAGCTATTCAAAAGTGATGTGACGGTGCCGGCTATACGAAAAGCGCTTGATGAAATGGATGACAGTGTCCACCCCATGGATGAGCTCTATGTGAGAGATCAGATAGAGGAGAATATTGGCAATATAGAAGGGCCCAACGGTGAGCGGTATAGATTGCTTACCGATGCAGAGGTGGCCGAGCATTGTAATGCAAATGATAAAAAACAGTTGCAGCTTTTAGGCTCAGCGACCATTGCTCAGACGCATTTTGTTTATGTAACGCGGCAGGATGATGCCGACCCAAATAATCCACCGGTTGTTGAAAAGCTTGTGGCAAAAGTGAGAAGGCCTCAGGTGCGCCACCGCATTGTGCGTGAGCTGGAAAGGCTGCGCTCAATTGGCGCCGTTACAAATGGCGTTGATAAAACATTGGAAGCGTTGCAGCTGTCGATACTCAGTGAAACCGATTTCAATAGGGAAGTAGATCTGGGTAAGCTAATGAAAGGGCTCTATACGCGAGATCGAGCGGATGGCAGTGGCGAAGAGAGTCTTAGCGTGAGTGATATGGTGGGTGCGCATAATACACTGTTGCTTCAGAAGTTTGTACCGGGTGAGACCTTGGTAAGGCGCTGGGGCGAGATATCGGGCGCAAAAGAGGCTCAAGTCGCGGTTAGAGATGCGCTTGCGGATGGTATTAAGAACAATATATCGAGCATGTGCAGCACTCTTTTTGATGGTTTGCCTACATTAGGGCTTCAGAGACAGAGGGCCAATTTGGAGCGTGTCGTCAAAGATGCGCTAAAGAGTGTGGAGGAAGAGGTTAGAGGTAGAGCTGTTGAGGGTAGGTATGTGCCTACGTCGCTCAGCTCTGCGGTGGATCGCCTTGTTGCAGAGAACATTGAAGATGTCTTTGCGCTGGGAGGACGTGCCTCGCAGTACATAGGGTCTGTGATTGAGGCTCAAGTGAAGGAGGCGCTGGAGCTGAATATGCCGGACGATCAGAATGTGATTGATCGTGCCGTCGGCACCATGTGCAACGAGGTTATGCCTTCGATGAAAGGTAAGCTTGATATTGAGGTTCTTAAGTATGAACAGAATGTTTTGCAAGAGCAGCAGAGTTTTCTTGAGCAGATATCGGACACCTTGAAGCTTCTTGTGGGTGAATTTGCGAGCGCTGCTTTTGTTGGGGATTCGCGTGGGCATGTATCAACAGCGCTCACATTCGATCATGGTGAGTATGAAGAGTTGCCGCCGCTTTTGGAACAGGCGCACAACAGCTTTGTCGTCTATAAGCGAACAGGCGGTGGCTACGAGCTTCGGTACAAAGGGGGGGATGATAGCGGGGTTGTTTGGCCGAGTGATAACCCTGACGGTTTTCATGCAGGGGCCGATTGGGACAGGCTGCAAGCACTGCTTCAAGAGGAGCGTGACCATGCCCGCACGTCGAGTGGCGATAACTTAAAGTTGGAAAGCGATATTGCCAATTTAATTCGGAAGGTCACTCAGCGTAATGT
>JAYPBG010000237.1:0-6045 GCA_038124075.1 Gammaproteobacteria bacterium | reverse complement strand
TAAGCAACGATCGCTTCCGCTTTAACCAAGCCTATGCCTCTGAGCTGTTCAGCGAGGGTAGCAGCATCTGCACTGTTTATATTTACAGTTGCCGTCGCCGCCTGGGCAGCCTCTACCGGCTCAACAGGCGCCTCAGCCATTGCTATAGGCGATACAAACAGCATAGAAGCGATTAAGGCTTGCTTGAGTTTTTTAGTCAACATATCTATTCCCCTTTGATTTATAAATGATTTTTCAAACATATCCATCTAACGTTTAAACGGCAGGGTGTCAGTAAGCGCTGAACGCCCCATGCAGCAATAGCTCAAGCAGCTACACCTCAAACAGCCACAGCCATACTGTCAAATGCCCATACCGTAAAACGATTTGCATATTACCTGAGAGAGCTAAAAAAGCGATAGCAAAAACGGAAAAAAAATAAAAATATATATATTTTTTATAAATTTCAAAAAATAATAATAATTTCATAAAAAATTGTATAAACTCCCTACCCTTAGGGATACAGGCACATTGCATGCCTTTATATCGCACACAGCAGTAAGTTATCGGAGAACACCATGATGATGCGACGCTTAAAGACCACACTCCTTTCGTTACCACTGATCACACTCCTATCCACCAACGCCTCAGCTGCGTTAATCAGTTACACCCATGCACTCGACTTCGCGTCAGCCACCTCCGGGTTATCACATGAGAGCTTTGAAGGCACGTCCTCATTCACCACACGTACTGACAGCATTGACTTTGGAGCATTCACCGCAAGCTCGACTCCAGCAAACCTCTCCATTCGCCACGAAAGCGTTGGCGACAACTTTGCAACCGATGGCAGCAAATACCTCAGAAATCAATCATTTTCATCCTCTTTAACCCTCTCATTCGACGCAGCCATTAACGCCTTTGCGCTTGATATAACCGGTTGGGGTGTTGGACGAAACGGTACCTTGACGCTAGATACCTCTTCTGGTGATTCAACGCTTGTCGCCACAGGCCCTCGCACCTCAGGTGAAACGCTCTTTTTTGGCTTTACTTCAGACACGGCCTTTAGCGAATTAATACTGACCAGCACATCCAGCCGCGACTCCTGGGCTGTAGACAACCTCTTTTTTGGAAGCCACACGGCATCAGCGCCTGAGCCAAGCAGCTTTCTGCTGTTCGGCACAGCACTGATCGCTCTAAGAGCAGCCGGCACACGGCGCCTGCACAAGCGGCACGCTGATCAACGCGTTTCATCGGATTAAGCGCACCCCAAAATATTAAGACGGGCAGGGCTAGCAGTAAGGTCATCGATCCACTATCATTCGGATCATGAAATTACTTCAAGCAAAGCACCTAGCAAAGAGCTATAAAAACCGTCGCGTAGTTGAGGATGTATCACTCAGCATCGAGAGCAGCCAAATTGTCGGCCTCTTAGGCCCTAATGGCGCCGGGAAAACCACCTGCTTTTATATGATCATTGGCATTGTTCGCCAAGACAGCGGTAATATCTTTATCAATGATAACGATATTACCTTTGACTCAATGCATGCCCGTGCTCGACAAGGCATCAGCTACCTGCCTCAAGAAGCATCGGTCTTCCGTCGGCTCTCTGTGGCTGACAATATTATGGCCATTCTTGAGAC
The DNA here is from genome assembly GCA_038124075.1 of Gammaproteobacteria bacterium. GTDB lineage: Bacteria > Pseudomonadota > Gammaproteobacteria > Pseudomonadales > JAYPBG01 > JAYPBG01. The sequence goes on along the minus strand of JAYPBG010000237.1, from coordinate 4,426 downwards.
CCGATCTGAGCTGAGCAAAAAACAGCGCAAAGCACACCTGAATCAACTGCTCGAAGAGTTCCATATCACACATATTCGCAACTCGCTAGGAATGGCACTCTCAGGCGGTGAACGACGCCGCGTTGAAATCGCTCGCGCCCTCGCCATCGACCCTGCTTTTATTCTTCTTGATGAGCCCTTCGCAGGCGTAGATCCGATCTCCGTGAATGACATTAAACAGATCATCTCACAGCTCAAAGAGAGAGGACTGGGCGTACTGATTACCGATCACAACGTAAGAGAGACACTCGATATTTGTGAAAAAGCCTATATCGTCAGTCAGGGCCACATCATCGCTGAAGGCACATCAGAACAAGTGCTGTCAAATCAGAAAGTTAGAGATGTCTACTTAGGTCACCAATTCCATCTCTAACGCCAGCCCCACTTTTTTATAATAAAAAGGCATAAAGTTTGCTTTGCGCTGTGCCAGCAATGGTGTACCTTTAAATGGTGTACTTTTAAAAGTAGCCATTAAGACATCACGCTCAGAAATAGTGGCCTTTTGAAATATCTCAAAAGGCCCGTCGGCTCTAAACGAGCACAATTTCGCAATGCCGTTCCACCCCGCCAAGGGACTGGTAAACCAGTGAGTGAGAGTAAAATCGACTGATGGAGAATCTCGATTTTTAGACGCCTATGAAACAGACACTACAACTAAAAATTGGACAACAATTAACCATGACGCCGCAGCTGCAGCAAGCGATAAAGCTTTTGCAGCTATCGACACTCGACCTACAAGCGGAGATCCAAGAGGCTCTAGAGAGCAACCCTCTGCTCGAAGTCGATGAACCCAACTCAAACAGTGACAACAACAACGACGAGGGGCAGCTCAGCAACAGTCAAGCCGACGCTCCCAGCTCAGAAACCTCTTTAAACAGTGAAACCCACAGCACTGAGGAACAGAAAGAAGGCGCGTCTCAAGACCTCAACAGCGCTCAAGAAAGCGTCGACCTCGACACCAATACCGATATTCCAGATGACCTTCCCGTTGACTCAGCTTGGGAGGACATCTATCAAAGCAGCGGCCCTACCAGCAACGCAGCCTCGCCGGATGACGACGGCCTGAGCTTCGAAGAGCGCAATGGTACTCAAACATCGCTGATCGACCACCTTATGTGGCAGCTCAATCTAACACCGCTGACCGAAATCGACCGCGCCATTGGCGAATCCATCATTGAGTCACTCGACACAAACGGCTATTTAACCATCCCCATAGCCGACATTACCGAAACCGTTGCACGTGACAAGCAAGATGCACTGCCCACAGGCGAAACCGTTGAAGATTATGAAGTCATCGCTGTGTTACACCTTATTCAGCACTTCGACCCTCCAGGCATCGCAGCAAGAGATTTAGGCGAATGCCTCGCCATTCAACTAAAACAGCTACCCGAAGAGACGCGCTGGCGCGAACAAGCCTTAAACATTGTTGAGCAACAGATCAACCTCATTGGGCAGCGTGATTTTAATCAGCTGATGCGAAAAACCAAGCTCAATGAAGAGCAGTTAAAAGAGGTGATGAAACTCATACGTACCCTACACCCTCACCCCGGCATCACCATCGAACCTGACACCACTGAATACATCATTCCCGACGTCATTGTTCGAAAGCACGAGGATCGCTGGCTGGTTGAGCTTAACCCAGACACCACCCCCAAACTGCGCGTGAATGCTCAATACGCCTCCTTTGCTCAAAAATCGCGCAACAGTGCTGATGGCTCCTTCATTAAAAACAACCTTCAAGAGGCAAAGTGGTTTATAAAAAGCCTGCAAAGCCGAAACGAAACCCTCCTCAAAGTCGCCACCACCATTGTTGAATTCCAACGTGGATTCTTTGAATATGGCCCCGAAGCGATGAAACCTCTCGTCCTACACGATATTGCTGAAACCGTTGAGATGCATGAATCCACCATCTCCCGTGTCACAACACAAAAATACATGCACACCCCCCTGGGTATTTTTGAATTAAAGTACTTTTTTTCCAGCCACGTCAATACAACGACTGGCGGAGAATGTTCATCTACCGCAATTCGCGCTATTATTAAAAAGATGATTGCAGAGGAGGACCCTAAAAAGCCATACAGTGACAGTAAGATCGCAAAACAGTTAGGTGAGCAGCAAATCAAAGTCGCTCGACGGACCGTAGCAAAATACCGTGAATCAATGAATATACCGCCGTCAAACGAACGCAAGCGCTTAATTTGATACTGCAGCCGCCTCTTTACTCAGCTATTTCAGCAACCTACTAAGGAGCTCATATCTATGCAACTTAATATAAGCGGACACCATGTTGAAGTAACTCAGTCCCTTAGCGGCTATGTGAACGAAAAATTTGCCCGCCTGGAACGCCATGCTGACTATATAAACACCATTCAAGTTATTCTAAGCGTAGAAAAACTGATTCAAAAAGCTGAAGCAACTGTACGAATCACAGGCGCCGAGATCTTCGCGACCTCAGACTCTGAGGACATGTATGCTGCAATTGACAGCCTTGTCGATAAACTCGATCGTCAACTGCTCAAACATAAGGAGCGCCACATTACTCGCAAGCAGAGCGCGCGCTAATACAGATCATTAAACATCAAAACCCAGATCACACTCACTGGGTAGATCATAATTGCCCACCTAAACCGAAGTGAGGTACACTCTCCCTGCTGGCTGTTTAAAATAAGAGGCGGCCAGCAGTTTTTAGGGCCCTTACTGCAACCAACCACAAGAGACGTGCCGGATAGACGCTCGCCGAGTAGACAACACAACAATGTATATTAAACCCACCAAACACTTACAAGCACTCACCCTAAGATTTAGCCATCAGCCCTGTTTTTGTGAAGCTCTATGGACTTAATCGACCTCGTTTCACCTAAATTGACCTATAACAACGTTGATGGCAGCAGTAAAAAGCGGGTTCTCAACTTTATTGCTGAATATGTAGCCGCCGAATACCCGGAGCTTCCTGAAAGCGAGGTCTTTAATGGCTTAATACAGAGAGAGCGCCTGGGCAGTACCGGCATCGGGTCAGGTATTGCCATACCCCACTGCCGCGTGGACAACTGCCCCAAGATGATCGGCATTTTCATTAAATTAGCCCAACCGATCGACTTCGATGCCATCGATAATCAGCCTACAGACCTCATCTTCGCATTAATTGCCCCATCTGAAGGTCATCAATCACACCTTGACGCTCTAAGCCAAGTTGCCGAGCTGCTCAACAATCCAGGCACCGTAGAAGCCTTACGTTGCAGTGAAGGGAAAAAGCAGCTATACGATACATTGGTCAACCACATCACCGCGACGGAAAAAGCCTAAACTTCCTGTAAAGTCAGAAAGTCGACGTTTTAACACCTGTATACACCACTGAGTCTAAATTAATTATGGAACTCTTCATCATCAGCGGCCGCTCCGGCTCAGGCAAAACAACCGCACTGCATGTTTTCGAGGACCTCGACTTCTACTGTGTCGACAACTTGCCCTGCACTCTGATTCCAGAACTTCTTGATCAAACCGAGAAAGAGCAGACATTGGAAGCCGCGGTTGTCGGCATCGATGCGCGCAACCTGACACAACAACTGATCCAGTTCCCTAACATCATCGATGCACTGAAAAAGCGTGATATCACATGCACCATCATCTATTTGGATGCGGATGAAAAAGCACTCCTAAAACGCTTCAGTGAAACACGCCGAAAACACCCACTTTCAGACACCTCCACCTCCCTGGCCGAAGCCATCGCAAAAGAGAAAGAGATCCTCTACCCTATCGCCTCAAAAGCCGACCTCTCCATCGATACGACTCACCTCAATCTGCACCAACTGCGTGACCTTGTCATAAGCCGTATAAGCACTCAAAACAGATCACGACTGTCCATACTGCTCTACTCATTTGGTTTCAAGCATGGTTTGCCCACCGATGCCGATATGGTATTCGACGTACGCTGCCTGCCCAACCCTCACTGGATCGCTCAATTACGCCAATACACCGGCTTAGACAAACCGGTTATTGACTTTTTAAAAGAGCAAGACCCTGTTCAAAAGATGATCGACGATATAGCGACCTATCTTGACTACTGGCTACCCAAGTTTGAAGCCAACAATCGTAGCTACATGACCATAGCCATAGGCTGTACCGGCGGCCAGCATCGCTCTGTCTTTATTGCCGAGACCCTGTGCGCCCATGTTCGACAACACTTCAGCAGCACACAAGTTCGTCATCAACAAATCCCAAACCCTGTCGGCTCAGATTCAGACTAACCACGGCAACACAACCACCACAAGAACCGCAGCCGTGACACATGCATCGTGCACATCAACCGTGACAAAACTGTCGGACAGCAACATACTATGAAGCGGTATCAAGCTGAATCGACGAGATGTGACGCAGTGGAAAAAAGAAC
>JAYPBG010000236.1:0-6054 GCA_038124075.1 Gammaproteobacteria bacterium | reverse complement strand
ACCTACGCCAATATCAACATAGCTCGACATCTCGCTCTGCCATATTACACGCCCCGTATAAAGCGCCATAGCCGCTATTCGACCTTGAAAGCTGGCGATATAAATTGTGTCATCATCTATAACAAAAGCACCATCAATATCCACCATCTTCTCAAGCTCAGAGCGACCTTTTGGCACAGCAACCTGCTTATCCCAGATGGGCAGCCCTGTTTCACGGTTCAAAACCACCAGTTTTCCATTAGCAAACGCAGCAACAATCGCGCCTGCAGCCGCTTGTGGGCGAGCGGTGCCACGTAAGGACACAAAAGGCACCGCGGTTTCATAGACCCACTTTTGATGCCCATCACTGTCTGAAAGCGCATAAACACGGCCATCACTGGTTTGAGCCACAAGCATAGAGCCATCAATCAACACAGGCGCCAGCAACTCACTGCTCAACGGCTTGCGCCACAGCTCTTTGCCGTCTTCCGCACTCAAACAGACAAGATCACCGTTGGGGGCACCATACCATATGCGCTCACCAGCAACCGTTAGGCCGCTGCTCACGTGTTCATTCAACTTTCGTTTCCAACGCTTTTTCCCTGTCTCAGGGTCAACAGCAATCAGCAACCCTCGAAAGTCGATCATATAAACCGTGCCCTCAGAAAAGGCCGGTTTCAACATCAGGTATTTATCGCCAACGCCTTTCCCTAGATCTTTTTTCCAAGCCAACTGCAGCTTAATAGGCTGGTCAAGCACCGGCAGAGGCGCTGGCTCTACTTTAACATCACTGCTGCTGCAACCAACCATCACAAAAGCAGCCGCCAACATGACGAAGCGCCGCCTCAACGCCTCCATACCCTTCATAACGCTTCCTTGGATCACACTCATATCATGCCTTACTAAGTCGCAATGAGTTTGCTGCAGTGGTCACACTACTGCAGATCAAACAATTTCATCTCTAACATTGGGCGGCCGCTCCCGGCTTGGCTGCCCCCTTCCAGAACAGACGACTGCAGATCCAGAGCCTTTTGATAATACGCTTTGGCAGCAGGCACATCCCCTTGACGCAAGGCCAGGTCACCTCGCAGCTCCTCATACGCCGCTTGGAAACTGCCCTCTCCATCAACAGACAGCGTGCTGACCGCCTCACTGTATGCCTCTTTAGCCATCAGGACTTTCGCGAGCCGATACCGAACCAGCTGCTCCAACGCAAGCTCTGGCTTTTTACGCAAAATATCTTTTAGATGACGCTCCGCATCATCATATTGTTCAAACATGACCGCTTTTTTCGCGAGCAACAAACGTCCATGCATCGCATAACGGGTATCGCCATACTCATCCAGAAGGGTCGCCGCCAAGCTGTCTACAGACTTCACTTCAATGGAGTCTACTGCAGGCACCTCTTGACTGTTCATCAACTTTTCAGCCGCCTCCAACACCTCTTGAAACGCTGAGGAAGCACCCTCCATCTGTGTACGCTGGTGGTCTTGCCACACTCGCCAACTGAAAACAACCGCCAACACCACAATCAACGTCGTCACAATCGAGCGCCCATTGGCTTTCCACCAACGCTTAATCGCTTCGACCTGCTCTTCTTCCGTTTGGTAAACCTCCATTAAAAACTCCTTGCATTGTTACAGTTCACTTTTAAATAACCACATATATTAGAGCAAATCACCCAAGCGAACCATCCAAGACAGCCATCCAAGACAGCTTTAGCCATTTAGGTTATTTAGCTCCCTTTAGGTTAAAGTGCGATACATCTGTCTCGGGCAGCCATTGCTCGATATCGATCTCATACTGGTCACCACTGACAAGATCTTTAATCTGATGCGACTCACCATCACTGTTGCCCATAAACAGAACATAGCGGACACCTCTTTTTTCTGCCGCCTTCATCTGCTTACCAAAATTTTGTGGTAAATGATACACATCCGTACTGATACCTCGTCTACGCAGCGTTTGCGCTACTGCAAATGCTGCGTCTCGGCTTACCTCATCCGGCAGTATCACCATAACGTCAACAGGCGTCCCTTTAACAGGCGTCAGCAACTTTCGTCCAAAGAGATAGCCTAAAATACGCGTGATTCCAATGGATACACCGATACCTGGCAGCGGCTGTCGCCCCCCTTTGGCAAGGTTGTCATACCGACCACCCGAGCACACTGCACCGATATGCTCATGGCCTACCATATACCCTTCATACACGGTGCCTGTATAGTAGTTAAGTCCCCGTGCAATACTCAGATCCACCTCGACCGCCCCGCTGGGCAGATCCTTGCAACCATTCAGTACCGCACACAGCTCCTCCAAACCTTCATCAAGGAGAGGGTGCTCCACCTGAAGCGCTTTTACTTTCTCAACAAAGGTTGCATCATGGCCATGTATTTGCCCCAAGGCTAAACACGCTTGGGCGGCTTTCTGAGTGAGCGAGCACTGCACCTGGAGCTGAGCAAGCACTTCATCTGGCCCTATTTTAGCCAGCTTATCCACCACCCTTAACGTGCCCTCAATGTCTTCGATGCCTAAACCGCGATAGACACCTTCGAGCACCTTTCGGTTGTTAATCTTAATGACTGCATTCGGTATAGGGAGTTCATTGATCACCTCATATAATAGCCTAGGCAGCTCAATATCATAGGCCAACGGCAGAGAGCCTTGCCCAATAATATCAACATCACACTGATAAAATTCTCTATAGCGCCCCTCCTGTTTCCGCTCACCCCGCCATACCTTTTGAATTTGATAGCGCTTAAACGGAAAAGAGAGCGCGTGCTGAAACTCTAAAACGTAACGCGCAAAGGGGACCGTTAAATCAAAGTGGAGGCCGACAGCGCCTTCATCTTGCCCCCCTTGCGCGTCAGGGTCAGCGTGTAACCGCTTTATCACATAGATCTCTTTATCATCACCTTTCGAAAGCAGCACATCGAGCGGTTCAATCGAACGGGTCTCTATCGATGCAAACCCATAGAGCTCAAAGCGGCGCTCAATCGAATGAATAATACGTTTTTCGGTCAATCGCTCTGCCGGCGTCCATTCAGGAAAACCGCTAATAGGAGTAAATTTTGCCATCTGCTTGCTTATACCTGCTCTTGCACACTGTTTGCATCGATGGTGATCTTGCGATGAGCATCACCTTCGGCCTGTTCAGCTTGATCCATCTCTGCCGCCCGTGTACGAATCATCTGCTCTAATTCATCCACAAGCTGCTCGTTTTTCACTTTATGACTGGGGGCACCTTCTTTATAGATTAGATTATTGGGCGTACCGCCGGTCAAACCAATATCGGCTTCTCGCGCCTCACCCGGCCCATTGACAACACAGCCGATCACTGCAACATCCATGGCAGTCGTCACATCTTCCAGGCGCGCTTCCAACTGATTCATGGTACCCACCACATCAAAATTTTGCCGAGAGCAGCTTGGGCATGCAATAAAGTTGATCCCTTTTTTTCGTAACTGTAAGCTCTTAAGAATATCAAACCCGACCTTAATCTCTTCAACAGGGTCAGCAGCGAGGGAAATACGGATGGTATCGCCAATACCGCGTAACAGCAGGTGCCCCAACGCTATAGCTGATTTCACCGTACCAGAGCGAAATACACCCGCCTCCGTCACACCCAAATGCAGCGGCGCATCAATTTGATCGGCTATTTTTTCATAAGCCTCAACCGTCATAAAGACATTCGACGCCTTTAAGCTGACCTTATAGTCTGGAAATCCCAGTTTCTCTAATATGTTGACATGACGCAGCGCTGACTCAACCAACGCCTCCCCAGTGGGCTCACCATATTTTTTCTGCAAATCCTTCTCAAGAGATCCAGCATTCACACCAATGCGAATGGGAATTCCCTTATCCCTGGCGCTGTTCACCACTGCACGAATTCTATCTTCTCTGCCAATATTGCCAGGGTTAATGCGCAAACAGTCAACCCCATACTCTGCGACCGCCAGAGCAATTTTATAATCGAAGTGGATGTCCGCGATCAAGGGTACACCGGCGGCGGCCTTAATCTCTCTAAACGCTTCAGCCGCATCGTATGTAGGGACCGATACCCTCACAAGGTCTGCGCCAGCATCCTCCAGCGCTTTTATTTGAGCAACCGTTGCATTGACATCACACGTATCGGTATTGGTCATACTTTGAACAGATACAGGCGCCCCTCCACCAACAGCCACACCCCCAACATGGAGCATTCTGGAGACACGACGTTTAATAGGCGTATTGCATTGCATAACAGAGATCCCACTGGTGTGCGGCTTTAAACCGTTATTCTCGAAATGACAGAAAGAGACTGGAGAATTACAAGCATCAAGAGGCGCACCCAGATTAACATTATGGTTAAACGACTGAATGTGATGGGGTCAACTATACAAGGCTAAAGGTTGAGTGACCAGCCCCGCAAGGGGCCAAAAGGTAAGATTCACAGTATGACCGGGTTATGCAGAGATGGAAGAGGTTGTGCAAGAGGTCAACGGCCTCAAGCGCTGGGCCAAATGACCCACTTTTAAACCGTCATGATGAAGCATGGCCAGATGGTTTTTTTAGAACAGCGCCGCTTTGGGCAGGCGGTGTTGAGATAGACTCTTCCGGCAGCTGCCCTTGCAGAAAACTTGTCTCATCAAAGTCGTTCACCTCAACGCCCGCGCCCGGCTCATCAACAGGCGCACTTGGCCACATTCCAATAACTGTCATCACGGCAGCACAACAGATCAACGCGTAGAGGTGCCATTGAATGTTTAAACTTCTCCATCTCTGAATGAGACTCACACGAACACCGGCTGAACGCGCCTCAACGAGCGCCTCTTCCCCTTCATCCCTTACTAAATCATTAAACAGAGAGATAATCTCACCGCTCGAAATATTGAGGTAACGACAGTAATTTTTCATATAACCGCGCGCATAAAGGATACCCGGTAAACTGTCATAATCGTCCAGCTCTACCGCCTCCAAGAAGCGCTTTGATATATTGAGCGAGACCGCAACCTCATCAAGCGATACACCTCTCTTCTCACGCGCTTGGCGAAGCTTCTGCCCAGGCAACACAGGCAAGGGCGTCACATTGCCCTGTTTCAGCTCAGCCTGCTTAGACTTCGCTAGAGTTATAGTAGGCGCCTCCAATACACTAGGCGCTTGCGTTTCTGATGCGACAGATGGCTGCCGCTTTGCTACATGGTGATACATATTCTTTAAGCTCTTTCTCTTATTCCAACGTAATTCAAACAATATTCCCTAATGCATGGCGATAACAATACGGCTCACCCAAAACCAACACAAAGTATCTACCCCTTAACCTGTTTCAGCAAGGGATTTGGCGACACTTCGGTACGCTTATCAATGGGCTGCACATCCGATTTTTGCTTTGATTTCGGCTCTTTAGGCTGAATTGACGCCTTATACAGCGCATACTCTTTCGAACTTGGATAGAGATTTTTTAGAGCAAGCGCATGGCTGGCAATAGCATTTTTATCATGAGTAAGCCGATCTATCCTTATTCCTAACCAAAGACTACGCGGTGAGTGGCGCGCAACTGAACCATACTGCTTTATGGCGCCGTTCGCCTCTTCAATGCGATCCTGTTCAAAATAGATCTGTGCCAGCTCCAAATAGGGCCTCGCAAGCGATGCATTGAGCTTCAAGGCCTTGCGAAAAGAGCGCTCGGCCAGCTCTACATCATCCAGCATAAGCGCACAGCGTCCAATATTGATGTAAGTCAAATCTCGCTTCTCATAGCTGGGGTCACTGGCCGCTTTCGTAAGCTGCTTAAGTGCCTGTTTATAACGCCCCTCTCTAAACAGGAAGCCGCCGTAGTTATTACGTACAGCGGATGCCTTTGAGTTATAACGAATCGCCTTTTTATAGTGTTTCTCCTCAAGCTCAGTATCACCCGTTCTCTGATAGAGCAGAGCAACGGCCGAATGCGCCTCCGAAGATTTAGGGCTAAATGAGAGCGCCTTGATCAAATGGTAGTGCGCTCTATCAAAGTTACCAACCCTTAGGTACTCAATGCCGGCTTTTATGGAAGCCGAGGCGGCCTGCTCTTCATCAACCTCACCCAATGGGCTACTCACT
>JAYPBG010000235.1:0-6086 GCA_038124075.1 Gammaproteobacteria bacterium | reverse complement strand
CGGAAAACGAGCAGAAAATGGTAGCGTAAGCGTCGTTAGAAAAGAGCCGCACCCAGCGTAAAACCTTATTTTCACCCAACCGTTCAAACACTTGGGCACTCAGAGCATTGCCACTTAAGTCAAGGTATTCCAACTGTTTGCTGGCAGCCAGGGCTCTTGCGCCTTTCTCGTCAATTGGGTTTTCTGCGATCACCAGCGCTTTTATCTCTTCACTCTTACTAAGCGCCCGCGCGCCCGCCACACCAATGCCGTTCCCCCTCAAAGAGAGCGCCTTCAAGTGAGATCTCTTTGCCAGCTTGCAAGCCCCCTGGTCGCCTATATTATTGTTGTCTAAATTAAGCGTATCGATATGGCTGTTTTTTTTCAGCGCCTCGATCATCTCATCGACCTCTTCACACGTTAAAGATAGATCGTTGATCGTCAGTGATGTCACCTGAGGAAAGTTTTTTCGGATCAGCGCCAATTTATTGTTAAAATAGATTCGCTTTTTTAAAGCGTCTACAGCGGTTCGGCATGTTTCTCTCTTGTTACGACTCAGCCCAATACCCTCCAGCCCGTTATCTTGAAGATCAATGAAGCGCAGATTTTTATGCTTTGAGAGAGCCTCAATAGCATCAACCCCTATTTGACAATGGGCAATGCCCAGAGCCTCAAGCCCACTCAGCTGTTGAACCAACTCAGTAACCCCAACCAATCCACCACCCAGCTGATTATGGGATAGTCCAAGCGTTTTCAACGATCGGTTTTCAAATAATAAGGCCAGCCCATGGCTCGTCAATTTGTTATAATCAAGCTGTAAGGTCTCCAGCCGCTTATTCTGCGCAAGAATAGAGAGATGCCAATTGAGTAACTGTGTATCAATAAGACTGAGGCTTTTTAACCGCCTATGTTGCGCCATCGCTTCCAGTGCTTTTTTGCTCAATGGATTGTGATCCAATACCAGCGACTCCAACGACCCTGAACGCGCTAAGGCTTCTGCAGCTTTAGGGGTTACACGATTACAGCCGACGGAGAGGTGCGTAAACTGGTCATTTTTCGCCAACGCTATGACACCTTCATCACTCAAACCGCAATGATCGACGGTCAATGACGTGAGATAGCTGCTCTTCGCAAGCGCCTTCACCCCTTTATCTTGAATAGGGTTGTGACTGAGGGTGATCGATTGAAGCATCGTGTTTGCCAGCGCCTTCGCACCCACTGCCCCAATAGAGTTCCCACTTAAATTCAGCCCCTTGAGATAGTAGTTATTTTCTAAGGCCCTAACGAGTTCTTTAACATCTTTATTGGTTAATGATTTATCGCTAAGGTCTAGATGCGTTAATGATTTATCGTTTTTGTTAATGAGCGCGATGATGCCGTTCAGCGTTATTTTGTGCCACATGTTCGAATCTACAGCCGATGCAGCATCCGTTTTGGCATTCAAGCCTGTAGACCGATTCAGAAGACTAGTGGGCGCATTGGCAAGAAGAGGGTCTGACAAACAAGCAGGCAATTTAGAGTGCCTGTTAGACGTTTCAACTCGATGTGAAGCGCCGACTGCACGCTCCTCATGAGTGCTAATATTGCTTTGGATTTCTCCTGAAACTTGACTACTGTTCATACACCCCTCTCTCTCACTCTTATAAAATACTCTTGTCGTTATGGGTCGTCTTTAGGTTAAAGCTTTTTAGACGAAAGCTTTTTAGATTAAAGCTTTTCACGTTCTTCTTTAAGCGTTTTCTCATGTTTCGCTATGAGCTTTTTCGCTTGCACAACCGTTACCCAAGCATTCTTATACTTAGTCCAATCCCGCATGGTTTGGCTGTCTTCTTTAAGTTGCTGAGTGAGTTTCTCTCTCTGATTAGCTATATTGTTATTAAATTTTTCAACCTTTTTGAGCGGCATGCAGTCCGCACATAAATCATCAATCACATCTTGTTTTAGAGTGGCCAGGTTGAGATAACGCTTATTCAACCAGTCGTATATTTCATTATAAAGTTCAACTGCGGTCGTTTTCTCACTGCATTGATCTAAAGAATTGCCCGTTATTCTTAACCTGTTGATTGCAGTGTTAAGGGTCCTTTTATCATCCGCATCCAAATAATTTGAGGCAGCACTCCTGACATCATTAAGCAGTTCGTCATAGGTCTGCTTCATCGTTCCTTTATATAATTTTTTGAGATCCTTCAAAACCTTCTTCTGTTCAGCAATGTTTTCTCTTTTAATAGCCTTAAGATCCTTAATGCTCTTGTTTAATTCAGCAATAGAGATTCTAGTCATCATTTTATCTCTAAAAATATCTATATTCTCTTCAGCTATCTCTTCTAGCATGCCTTGTAACACATCCAGAGGCTTACTACTTGCTGTCGTAATAGCCGTAGCCAAAATCTTCAAATAACCTATAAGGCGCCCTTTATAACTCTTACTTTTTTTCTTGGAATGTTCTTCGACATCATCAAGCATCTTATCGACTTGATCATCTACAAAATCAATCGCTAAAAAAAGTGCTGAAACTGTTGATGCAAAATCCAGTTTTTTACCCCCACCCCTAATCAGACCAAACAATTCAGCCTCACCATGGTTGATTTTTACACCCGTATTACTCAACAGCTGTAAAAGGCCTTCTTCAGGAAGCTTATTCAGTTTATCAACATCCTTAATACTCACCTCTTGCAGGGCATTACCCCCTATGGGTAGAAGCATAGCTTTCAAGCCATTTGACGTTCTTGTAATCATCAAGTCGCCCCTTAAGGGTACATAAGCGGCCTTAAGAAGCTTATCTTGCTGGTTGACAAGGTTCAAACTTGAATCAGAGCCGACCGATTGGTTTTGATAAACAGTGGCCGTTGAGGTTGATGGGTTCATTTTAACTCCTTAATTAGAATATCAACTATATAAATAAATAAATAAATAAATAGATAAATAGATAAATAGATTGATAGATTGATAGATTGATAGATTGATAGGAAAGACAGGCTGCATAATATATAGAATGAGCCACGATCACACAACAGAATAGATACAAAAAAACTGACCCTCAGTTCACGGGCACTGTAACCGGCGGCGCAACCGCGCAATGCCATTACGCCATTGGCTGGCGGATATGATTCTATCCACCATTACAGGAGCAGCCATGTGTGTTAGCATCACTGATGAGTGTTACCCAAACCTGAATCGAGATTCACTTACTGTGACCTCTATCCATTTTCCGGCTTTAATGAATGTGATGGAATTTTATATTTTGAACAGCATGGAGTCATCCCATTAAGCTATTAATTGATGCAGATGAGTTCTTAAATGCCCTGATCAGCGCCATCCGCTCTGCGAAAGAGCGCATCGCCATTGAGCTCTACTGGATGGAATCAGGCAGGCTCACCGACAAGGTTATCTCTGCACTCATCGAAGCGGCAGATCGGGGCGTCGATATTGCGCTCCTGCTCGATGCCGTCGGCTCACGTCGTCTGCAGCGACGTGATCGAAAACGCATACGCGCCGCCGGTATCCAGCTCACTCTCTACAACCCATTAAAACGTGCGCATATGAAGCACTTTATTCTTCGCGATCACCGTAAACTCTTTAGCATCGACAATCACATTGGCTTTATTGGCGGATTTGGTCTTTCTGATCATTTTTTACAAGATCAACATCAATGGCATGATGTTGCCGTTCAACTCCGCGGTGAGATTGCTAAGGAGATGGCTGACGTTGTCTATAATACGGTGTATGCAACGGAGCATGAAACAGTGCATGAAACAGTGCATGAAAGAGTGCATGAGGCTAGAAAGAGATCACCAAAACAACACACACCACTGAGCGCTGCTTTATCAGACCGAAACATCACCTCCGCCCCTCTCACCTCCACTCCCCCTCAGCTGCTGCTCAATGAAGGGGCTGGAAAACAGCGCATAAAGCAAGAGGTCCTGAATCGGATCACCCATGCTGAAAATCGTATTTGGCTGGTCACGGCCTACTTTTATCCCAGCATGAAACTGCGCCGGGCACTTAAGCGCGCGGCGCACCAAGGGGTTGATGTTAAACTGTTACTGCCTGGGCGCGATGTAGATCACTGGAGCTTATGGTGGGCCGGTCGATTCTACTATAAACGCTTGCTGCGACATGGCGTTCAGATCTACGAATACCAAACAGCCTTTATGCACAGCAAATTTCTAATCTGCGACCAATGGATCACACTGGGCTCATCCAATTTTGACCGCTGGGGCCAACGCTGGAACTTAGAGGCGAACATCGGCGTAGAAAACAGTACACTGCTAACAGAGCTGTCGGCTCAGATGCAAACGGACCTCAGCAACAGCCTTAACGTCACTTACACCGACTGGACCCAGCGCTCACTTCTGCGTCGCACGTTAGAGCACTGGGGTCATCATACGATGCTGATGCTGGAGCGGATTTTAAAGACGCTGTTCCTACGATTCCGACGCTAGCACTCGACCATCACTCGACCATCAAATGCGTATGTCCAGCTCACCCAACCTTTAATCAACGGGAAGTAGAGCCCCAAGGCGACCCGTTCACACGAGAAAAGCGCTGATGCCGCTTCAGCGTAACGATCGAGCTGCTGCTCATAACGCGCCTTCTGCTGCTTTAGAAATAGGGACATCTCTTCCCCCTCTTTCATCTGCGCCAACTTATAATCAATGATCCAGAGCGTACCTTTCTCTTTCTCTTCCCCTTCTCCTTTTCCTCCCCATTGCTCTTCACCCTCACCTGCCTCTTGAGGCTCAATAAAAAGACGGTCGACTCGATAGCGATGAACCCTCTTCTGATGGCGACCTTGCACCTCCTGAGACTGTGCGATGGATAGGGGAAACTCATTATGGCTGCACGCACGTGATCTCAATATCCATTGACCACGCTGATCCTCGGCCATCGTGCGCAACGCACGCTCTAACATACCCAGTGCTTCAGATACGTGATGCTTAGGCAACCCTTCTCGCAGCAGCAAAGCCTCCCAAAACCGAGTCTCCACCGAGTCCGGTACGCTAAAGCCCTCCTCTAACCCTTCAAGCAGACGATGCAACACGGTACCCACACGACGCTGCCAACCACTCACCGCCTCTTCACAAAAAGGCTCTGAAGAGGACTCTAAAGAGTGATCAAGAGATACCCCCACCGGGAGATCAGGCACTTCAATATAAAAGCCCTTATAAATGTCCTTATAAAGGTCCTTATGCTTCTGATGCGCACTGTTCTGATGATAAAACGCGCCTATCTGATTGAGCGCCTCAATCGGCAATCGATGGATATTGGCATTGGCCTGCTGGTCATCGTCGTTTTGAACGTCGTCGCTCTGAGGTTCATCGGCCCTCTCATCATCGCCCTCTTCCGACGCATGCTCAGCCGTCAGTTGCTGCTCAATGTCACCACGCCCTATGGCTCGATCAACAATCATAGAGAAGAGCGAATCGCGCTTAATATTTTTAAGCTTTAGAGAAGCGTGCGTCAACCCACCCTCATCATCCACCGCCTCCTCTTCATCGGCTGTTACAGTGGCACTTAAATAGAGCGTGCGTTTCGCTCGCGTGGCCGCTACATAAAAAAGCCGCCCCAACTCATGCGCCCCTTTTTGCCTCTCCAGTTTTCGAATAAAATCATAAATCAGATCACCCTCTCCATAACTGTCTTTAATCGGCGCAAAGAGTAAAAGATCACGCGCCCCTTCAGGATGCTCCTGGCGTAACCAAGAGAGCAGCGCTGCATCATCATGGCGGCCCGACTTCTCAAGATGGGGTATAAACACAGCATCAAACTCAAGACCTTTCGATTTATGCACCGTCATGATCTGAATGGGGTTCTTATCCGTCACTTTCGGTTGCGCAAACAGCCTCTCCACCTTCAGTGAGAGCTGCTCAATATCGACAATATCCCACCCCTGATCAATCGACTCCAGCAGCTGAAAAAAGCGCTCTGCATCATCAAGGTCCTCTGCTGGCGTATAGTATACGCCCCCTAAAGCTTGCCACGCCGCCTCAACCGTCTCACGTACGGGGTAGCGACGACGCCTCTTCAACAATGGCACCATCACTTGCCGAACATGGCGTAAACGCGCCGCGCCCTCTTCACTCAAAAGAGCGGCATCGACGGGTAAA
>JAYPBG010000234.1:3140-6092 GCA_038124075.1 Gammaproteobacteria bacterium | reverse complement strand
CCAATCAGTTTCAGGCATTTTTACAAAACCCAGTATCTGATGCACAGACTCTGAGGTGTACTCAACTACACCTTCATCACCACTCATGATGTATTTCCCATATGACAGAGCATCCACACTCTCTTTAAGAACCAAGTCGGCTTCTGGATGGCTTAATATGGTCCCATCTTGTCCAACAACAAAACCGTAACCTGTTTTTCCAATCTTAATATTCGATATAAACTTCTCGGTCGGATAACTAAAGTCAATATCACCAACTAAAACACCCAACACTTCTCCTTTATTTTCTACTGGAAAGTAAATTCTAATACTTGGTTTATTATTTACTGGAGAATGCGTCACTTTGGTAAAAGCCATCTCTCCACTTAATGCTTTTTTATAATGTACTTTATCTATAAATTTATCATCTCGGTTTTCATAAGGCACTGTACTGCTAATGATTTTATTTTCCTTTGACAACAAATGGATCGCATTATAATACCCATACTCTTCTTTCCAGCGCATAATCGTTGCATCAGCGCTTTTTATCGCAGATTTAGCGATAAAACCACCCTTAAGAGAAGTTAGAAACACAGTTTGTTGTCGCCAAGTATTAAGATCTAACTTTCGGTCCTTCAACCAATGAAACATAGCATCAACCGCATTATTTGAAATCGATCGTATTTCTTCCTTTGTCGACTCTTTTAATGCATTTTCTGTAAGAAAATATGAAACCGCAGTTGAAACAGACATACTAACAGCAATGATTAAAGCAACAGGTACCAGCAAGATATTTTTAAGGCTCCAATGCATTTTTCCACCACCCATAAGTAAACATATTTATTAAATTTTTAATATTTTTTTAGAAGGAAAACAGTACAACATGACCACAAAGTTTCAATGATTCAGGTTTCACTCTATATGAGACCATACTGGCACATTGAGTAGCGAACGACTTATATTTATCATTTTTATCGGATAAAGGTTCGCTCTCTAATCGATTTGAACACGCACTCAATCTCAACTTTAGCAGTAGCTCACATTATATCCAACTCTTATTCTATATGAACCAAGGAACCTATCACTCACTTTGGTGTGAATTGACCTGCATAAACAGACTCACCTGGAAAAGTATTTTGTGACTGCTATGATACAGTTAAGATGTGTTTATTTTTTATACAACAAAATCGTCAAAATAATGTCGGAGTACTGATCGTGAATAAAACTGTAATGACTTATGTAATGTACGCCATCCTTTCGACATCAAGCATAATGGTTCACGCGGATGATATCGCTGGGAAAAAGGTGCTATTTATTGACTCTTACCATACGGGGTATAAATGGAGTGATGGCATAACAAAAGGGATTCAAGATGTCGTCGGTGACAGTGGTGTTGAACTTAAAATTCACCGTATGGACACCAAACGCAATACATCCGAAGAGTTCAAGAAAAATGCCGCGGAACAGGCAAAAAAAATAATTGAAGCGTTTAAACCTGATGTTGTTATCGCAGCAGATGATAATGCCTCAAAATATTTAATTATGCCTTTCTATAAAAACGTCAACATTCCTTTCGTGTTTGCAGGTGTAAATTGGGATGCAAGTGTATACGGTTTTCCTTACACTAATGTAACAGGTATGGTAGAAGTATCACCTGCGCTAGAATTGGTTGACCAACTTCGTACTTACGCCAAAGGAGATAAAGTAGGATTTCTCGGATTGGATGTATTGACTTCTCGAAAAGAAGTTGAAAATTATAAAAAAGTCTTCGGGCTGGAATCTGAAAACTACTTTGCAAAAGACTATGAAGACTGGAAAAAAGCTTTTATCTCTATGCAAGAAAATGTTGATATGATGATCATTGATGCTGATCACGGTCTTTTTAACGACCATAAAGATGATATGGCTCAATTTGTTCAAGCGAATACCAAAATTCCAACGGGTACCGTTTATGACTTCATGGCTGATTATGCAATGATTGGCTTTACGAAACTGTCCGCCGAGCAGGGTGAATGGGCTGCTAAAGCTGCAATTGACATCATCAAAGGGACAAAGCCATCAGATATAAGCATTACTCGCAATGAAAGAGGCCGATTGATTGTGAATGCTAAATTGGCCTCTTCAGCAGGTATCGAAGTACCCTTTGATATGATTGAAGCAGCAGACCATGTTATAGAGTAATCACGGCCCTTACCTTAAAGACAACGGCATACCGGCCATCACTGATCCGCGATTTTTTTACGCTCTCAGCTTGCCTTATGTCATCCGATGAGTATACTGTTATTATTTACAGTATACTCATCGGATGACATAAGGCGTATATATTATATGACTGCATCACCTATAGCCGCCTGCAAAGTAGGCGAAACGCTCTCTATCCCCCTATTTATGATGAGGGTATCGGCTGGGTTTCCGAGCCCTGCCCAAGACTTTGTTGAAAAAACGCTCGATCTTAATGAGCTTTGCATCAAACACCCCTCTGCCACCTATATGGTTCGAGTAGAAGGCGACTCCATGATGGAGGCCGGTATCTTTGATGGCGACATACTGACGGTCGATCGCGCCTTAACGGCACAACATAACGACATTGTCATTGCCGAACGCTCAGGCGAAATGACGGTGAAACAGCTGGAGTTAACACCACACTTTCGACTGATACCCAGAAACAAGCACTACCCAACCATTGAAGGTCAGGACGCAGAGGGAGTTGTCATCTTCGGAGTGGTCACCCATGTTATACGACCTTTAAAGGCTTAATCCTCATGTACGCACTCGTAGACTGCAACAACTTTTACGCCAGCTGTGAACGCCTCTTTCGGCCCGACCTGAAACAACACCCCGTGATCGTCTTATCCAACAATGATGGCTGCGTCGTCGCACGCTCACAAGAAGCAAAGCGCTTAGGCATTAAGATGGGCATACCGGCCTTTAAAGTGCGAAACCTTATTGATAAGCATAACATCGCCGTATTCT
>JAYPBG010000234.1:0-3068 GCA_038124075.1 Gammaproteobacteria bacterium | reverse complement strand
CATTGGAAGCACTCGCGCCGCATATCGAACTCTACTCAATCGATGAAGCCTTTTTGGATCTAACAGGGTTCAAAAAATATATGGGGCTTGAAGATTATGGGCGCGAGATAAAAACAACCGTTCATAAACATGTTGGCATTTCCGTCGGCGTAGGCATAGGGCCAACAAAAACATTGGCAAAATTAGCCAATTATGCAGCCAAACACTATCCTGCGACACACGGCGTTGTCGCACTCCCCGAGCGCCATCGTCAGCGCACATTAATGTCACTGGTCACAACCGAAGATATATGGGGAATAGGCTCAAAGCTCAGCAAGCGATTGGCGCGCTTAGGCATTTATACTGCACTGGACTTTGCGGATGCTCCCTCCTCTCTGATCCGACAACAGGGCAGCGTTATGCTTGAGCGCACTCAAGCGGAGCTAAACGGCGAAACGTGCTTCACACTTGAACTTGAACCACCCGCTCAACAGCAGATTATCTGCTCTCGCTCATTCAGCCAGAGAATTACCGAATTAGAGCCTATGCGCCAAGCAGTCTGTAAATATGTCACACGTGCAGCAGAAAAACTGAGAGGCGAGAAGCGCTGGGCGAAGAAGATCAGCGTTTTTATGAGAACCAGCGCTTTCAACCAACAAGAGCCATTCTATAGCAACACCGCAAGCCATACACTCTGTAATCCCAGTGATGATACACGCGACCTCATTCACGCCGCCATGAACTTAGTCGATACTCTATGGAAGCCAGGCTATCGCTATGCGAAAGCGGGTGTTCTGTTATCCGATTTTCACGCGCCGGGCACTGTGCAGATGGACCTTTTCAAACCCGTTGTGGAAAAGCCGAAAAGCCGCTTATTGATGGCAACCATGGACAGAATCAACCGATCAGCGCTCGGTCCTATCTTCTTTGCTAGAGAGGGGACTCAGCAACCGTGGAAAATGCAACGCCAACGGCTCTCGCCAAGCTATACAACACGTTGGCGAGACCTACCGTTGGTTCGCTGATTCCAACTCAAACACCTATCTTAAAAGTTATATCGCAACGCCATAAAGAGAACCGTTGGGTCGATCTCAACGTCTGATGACAGTGTTTTCACGCCGTTAACATAAATATCAGCGTCAGAATCAATATCAATCCATGCCGCCATAAAGTGCGCACCCCACTGTTCATTAATGCTCACATTAACACCCAACTGAGCAGCTAGGCCGAAGGAATCATCCAACTCCAGCGTAACATCATCACTCGACAATACGGCTTTTAAATCGCTGCCCGCTTCCTCTTCAAAAAAGGTCGTATAATTAACACCCAAAGAGACAAAAGGCTGAACACGTTCACCACAGCATGGAATCATATACTGAGCAAACAACGTAGGCGGTAGATGCTTTGTTGTCCCCAGCCCACTGCCATCCAAACCACCTGCCCCTTCAATATCATGCTCAAAGGGTAGTGCAGCAACAAGCTCAAAGGTCCAGCGCTCATTAATATGGTAATCCAGTGTAATACCCAACTGGGTATCTGAACCAACACCCAACTTCAAAGCAGGGTTTTCATTGATATCAGAGGCCGTGCTGGTCGGATTAACATGAATAGCGCCTACATTGACACTATACGAAGGGAACTGCGCAAACGCAGAAGAGGATAAGATCAGAGAACCAGAAAGCAGTAGAGGCGCAGCCAATAGTTTTGAACCCGTCATATATAAAACTCCCATTAGACAATGATAGAGTAACCCATAAAATGACGTATTCACAGGCTACCTTATAAACCCTAAGGAAATCATAGCAGCTAAAACTAAATAATAAATAGGGGAATATACCGACTCGCCATACGGACACATCATCAAATTTTATCTATCGTTGCAAACTCAACGGTTAACGTGCACCTCTCTTTCATTACAGACTTAATATCATTGACCCACCGCCCCATCTCTTGCTCTGACAAATAGGCACCATTTGGGCAGAATATAACAACACGTTTTAAGCCGCCTTTCTCAAAAAGTGATTTAATACGCTCAATAGCCTTTAAATTTCTATCGGATACTGCACCTCGAAGCACCAACGTAGCCACCGACCGCTTAGCATGTTTAACATAAGCATCACCTACACCCTGCTCAAACTGTTTAGGGTACAGGGCATTACGCATTAAAACGGAAGATAGCCCTTTGATTGCAATGACGTTGCGTTCGACCTCTTCGTATACATTCACTAAAATAGCACTCTTATCAACCGCATAGCGCACCAACTCCTCGCTATGTTTGAAGCGCTTTATACAAACAGAACCATCATCAGAACAGGGCTCTGGGTCAGGGTAATTAAGGACAGAGGTGACCACGGGGTCTAAACGCTCCAGCTGGAGTGCGCTATCAGAAAGGTTGACATAGAGGTGCATAGGCAAGGCTTTACTCATTGCATCGGCGCTAATAGCAACGTGCTCGATTCTATATAAACGGCCCATCTTAACCAATGATCGTAAGTCAAGGCTGACAACGTTCCTAATTTTACAAATATTACCATTATTAAAAAAACGGCGCGCCAATTCCGATGCTGAATACTGCCTCTCATAGCCTAGCAATTTGGCGGCCAGCCTGCTACAAATCACAACATCAGGATCAACATTGGTAAAATACTGCCCCACTCCGTGGCGTGCATTTTTCGGTTTTGTTGATGGTTTTAACTCACCACTCTCCTTGATCATACCTCCCGCTTTTTTGGTGGTATAGTGGAAGATACGTCCTTTAGGAAACTGCTTAATATCATCCACATCTGACTCATCAACTCGGCTTAACTTGACAGATGCTGCGCTTGGCGTAAGAAGCGTAGAGTGCGGTTGGCTTGAGAGCACCCTTACCTGTTTATCTGATACTCGAAGAGGGGAATTGGAAAAACCACACCCCAGAAGGGCACTCATCGCCGCTTGTGTAGTACAACGTATATGCTTAACAACAATCATGACCAACTCTTTAATTGAAAAAAAATGTGAGCCGGCTATTATTGCTCCATCCGCCTAGGATTAAAAGACGCGGTTTCAACTCCGAAGTGCAACAGGTTAATTTCGTGTTAATCGCTCAT
>JAYPBG010000233.1:3859-6125 GCA_038124075.1 Gammaproteobacteria bacterium | reverse complement strand
CCTTCAATCACACCGTAGCGACTGGTCTCCTCTCTTGGGACCTCCTCAATGGCCACAATGCTGCAGCGAAACTGCTTAAAGAGGGCAACCATCTGTGCCATCACACCGTCATCCTCAGGAATGCAGAGGTCATCCGCTAAAATAACACCAAAGGGTTCATCACCCACAATCTTTTCACCGGTCAAAATGGCATTTCCCAGCCCTTTCATCTCAATTTGTCGCGTATAACTGAAGTTACACTGGTCGATCACTTCACGGATGCCATCAAGGTACTTCTCTTTACCGGTGCCCGCAATTTGATGTTCAAGCTCATAACTGATGTCAAAATGATCTTCAATGGAGCGCTTACCTCGCCCCGTAACAAAGCAGATCTCAGGGAGCCCAGCCTCTACAGCCTCCTCCACGCCATACTGGACCAATGGCTTATTCACAATGGGCAACATCTCTTTGGGCATTGATTTAGTTGCTGGCAAAAAGCGGGTTCCGTACCCCGCAACAGGAAATAGACACTTTTTAATCATTACGCCTCCAATGGGTGCTTATCCTTGATCAATTTTATTGCAGGGGAGTATACCAGGCTTTACCCATAATGAACGGTCAATACGACTAAAGCGATTGATTTTTTGGCTGTTTCTGTAAAATTGTCCATACTTAGGGGGAATCAAGGTGAACAAATGGTAAACTATGGAATTTCCAAATTTTGTCGTCTACATCATAATCCAGCTGGCTGCTCTATTACTGATCAGTAATATCTTTCTGTTTCTCTACAATCGAAAGCTGAGTAAGCGAAATAAGGAGCTGGTGAAAACAGCGAAAAACATCCCAGATCTACCTAAGCCGAAAAAGAAGAAGAAAAAGAAAAAACAAGAAAAGGGCAAAGCACAGACTCCAGCCGTTGCGCAAGAGGAGATACCTCTCCCCCTTCCAGAGACTAAAGCCCCAGACCCCATCGAAGCGATGGAGATTGCACTCAATACCGCCATGCTGCAGACAGAAGAGCGCATGCAGATGCTTGCGCTTTCAGATCCAAGCATCACCGATGAGACCACGGCTGAAGAGCTCGCCTGTATTATGCGCTATCTTTTTATTGAAAATGAGAAGCAAGCGCTCACCTTCTCGAATGACCCGAGCCTACTTTGGGAGACACTGCAACCCGGTATTGATAAACTTGCACGTGAAGTGCAGGGTCGCGAGCAAAGAGGAGTCCCCCCCACCCTCGACCCCCTTGCGCCCACTGATCCCGAAGACAACACAGCACTTCTGCATCAACTTGACGCTGAACAAAGAGCCGCACAACAGAACCTAGAGAAGTTCGAAAAGGCGCGTACTGAGAAAGAGGCGCTGATGCAGGAGCTCACTGCAGCGAAAAATCAGCAAGAAGAGCTCAAGCTGAGCATCAATGAGATAAAATTTAAGTGGCACGACTCAAAAGCGGTCTTTATTCGCTTATACAACCACATTTTTAATCGCATTAAAGCCCTTCCTCACCGTGTCGAAGCGGCGTATAACCTTGATCTTTTTTACAATACCGTCTCCGATCTCGGAACACTGATTATGGGAGAGTCACAGCACAAGGTCGACTCCAGCTTTCTTCTGGACAGTGACGCCGCTGAAGCTAAAAAACAGCTTGATCAACCGACAAAAGGCGCAGACCTGAAAAAAGAGGCACCGCCTAAGATTATTTTCAGCAGACCCAGTAAGAGCAACCCCATTGCTGAAAAAGATCTAAAAACGCTCAAAACGGTCGTACTTAAACAACGAGACATCATCAAAGGGCTTGAAACTAAACTGCGCAAACTTGAGACGGTCGAAGAGAAGATACAATTTCTTCAACAGTATGAGTCGCAAGTTGATCAGCTGCAGTCACTCCTGTCCGAAAGCAACGACTGCATAGAGCTTCTGGAAAATGAAGTTGACGAAGCGACGGGGCGTATCGGCAGCCTGGAGAGCGACCTGGAGCGCTCGCTTAATATGCTTACTGAAATGCAGACTGGGAAGCCGCTGGACTATTTAACCGTCAACGTTGAAGATGATCAATCGCTCGATGCGCTCAGCGACGAAGAAGCCATATCCATGGAGGATATAGAAGCCGTCAACCCTCCCCCCGCGCCTACCGATCTCCATGAAGAGATTGAAGAGCCAGAACCCGAGCCCGAGCCTGTACCTGAGCCTGAACCCGAGCCTGAACCTGAACCTGAACCTGAACCCGAGCCTGAACCCGAGCCTGAACCCGAGCCTGAACCCGAGCCTGAACCCGAGCCTGAAC
>JAYPBG010000233.1:2217-3759 GCA_038124075.1 Gammaproteobacteria bacterium | reverse complement strand
CCGAAATAGATGAACGGTATGCCGGATTGGCGGCCTCAAGCGAAGATGACATCACAACACTTATGGACGAAATATCCAACGTTGAAGAGGAGATGGGGCTCTCAAAACTTCAAGCCTCCGACCCAACCGATGATGACATCGACGACCTCCTAAACAAAATTTAAACCTTAAAAGTACCGATAAGCTCTTTTTTAAGCTGCAACACCTTGGCCCTGTTAGCGCACTTTAAGTAGCCTCTCATAGCCTGCTGTTTTACCTTTTTACGGTATCCGTCTTCAGGAAACAGCTTGCCCAGCATCTCATACGACATTGCAGTCACCTGAACATACTGCTCTTGCTCAGCACGCTGGATACCCCGTTCGAGCGACTGGCGCGCTGACGCTGCGGTGCCAAACCCCATTGTGCGCATCAAAACACCCCGATAGCACCAGTAAAGAAACGCAAAGGTGCTCTCCTGGCGGCGCATCAGCAGCCGAAAATAGAGCATATTTTTCAACAGTGACGGCAGCAGCGTAAAGCGCCTAAGCCACTTAAAGAGGCGTCCCTTGGGAGGCGTCTCGAAAAAATCCAGCATCTGACTGATCGAACTCATATACCTAAACGCTGGGATCACCAATAAACCGCTCACACTCGCACGGTGTTTGTAACACTGCTTTGCAAAACGGTGGCTGTCACGGTGGTAACCAAAGTGGAAGGATAAATAGAGCTTGGCAATACCATAGGTAAAGCCTGTTAAGCGGTCCCCCTTCTCAATCACCGCCAACTCACGACGCTCATCAAAAAACGGGCCGTTCAATTCCGTAGGGTGCGCGCGATTGTTCACTTGATTATCCAGCACCTGCGCCAATATCCTCATCAGACGATTAAAGATAGAGTATTTCGGGGCATCCATACGCGATATGGCCAGCTGAATATCGGCTAAAAGCGCGGCATGGTCACTGCCTTTTATCATGGCTAAGGTATAGTAGAGCAAATTGCAGACACTTACCTCTTCGGGCTCGGCATAATCCGGGCCCTCTCGCTTCAAGGTGGCCAACGCCTCAATACATCGGCCCAATGGCTCACGCCAAGGCCCTCTGTGCGCAACATAGATTGTCTCTCGTAACAAACTTTTCTTATTGAGCTGTCGCAACGGTTCGGTGCCAAGCTCGTAAAACCGCTCCATATTTTTAGAGTGAGGCCCCATGATTCCGATCACATTTAAAGAGAGCAGGCACGCGAAGCTGAAAGGGGTATAACCCACCTGACTGGAAAGGCGTATGGCTCGACAGGTTGATAACTGTAAAAATTCCAAATCCACAACATAAGCTGATAGAGCGGCCAACTCAAGCAGCTTGATGAGCGTTCTATTTTTCTCATCAGTACAGGATGGGAGCTGCTGTTTGCGGATATCCCCGATCAATACAAAGCGGCACTGCACATACTCAATGAACGTCAAAAAAAGGTTAGGTCTCAAGGGCAGATGCAACCCCAACTTGGACATGCCCTCTACCGAGCACTTAATCGCCTCATCATGCCGATCCAAAGACTTGAGTGTATACA
>JAYPBG010000233.1:0-2207 GCA_038124075.1 Gammaproteobacteria bacterium | reverse complement strand
CTTCCGAGAGTGGCTGCGATAGGCAATATTGGATGGCCTCCATGCAGGCGTGGTAGGACTCCTTCAAGTAAAGGCATCGGATATATGAGAAATAGCAGTGATAAGCTAAAGAGTACTCCATTCGCCAGTGCCGATTTTTAATGCCGTCAACCGCTTCACTCAGAAACGTGTAGGCTAAAGAGATGTCGTTTCTCTTGAGCGCATTGAAACCGGCTAAGAAATTGGTGGTTATCTTTTTTCTCTGCATCGTTTGATTATAATTAATCCCCACACTGCCAACACCATTGATCAGCCTTGCTAAACGATCAGGGGTAATAAGACCAAATGGCTGACGGTAAGGGTAGGCCTTTAGCAGCCTATCAAAAAGCCTCATCCGAATAATATTGAGCGGGTTCTGATGCTCTAAACCCAAAATGTTTTCGGCAATGGTCACTTGGGTAAACTGATAACTGTTTAAAGCCGGATTCTCGAACTGAGGGCCAACGCGCCTTAAAAGACGATAGGTGACCCCTTTATGAATCGCTGGAAGAATCATTGAGTGAATCTCTGCCGGCAAAATCTCTTTTAGCAACGCAGGGCTGAAGGTGCCGCCATAACAGGCTGCATAGATAAAAATTTTCTTATAACAGTAAGAGTGCTCAATAAAGTGGTAGCTCTCTGCATAATATTGCCCCAAATCGATTGTGTCATGTACACGGTCAAAGGCAACATACCACTCAGCCTGGTGCCCTGTACCCGAAAGAAACAGCAGCCGCTTCTCTTTCAGAAGCTCAAGCAAAAAGCGTATTTTACCTGGGTTACCGCCACTTTTCTCCCTGACCAGCTCAGTGAACTGCTGACTGCAGAAGCCTCGGTTTGGAAATTGATGTTCAATAATCCCTTGAATATCCATTCGGCTCAAAGGTTTTAACTGGATGTGGGTATAACTGTCATGCAAGCCTGACTGAGCTCGGAGGCTGCTCAGCATGTAGCTGACGCGGCGATGCAGCTGATTACTGGTCGAGAGCAAAATATGGATCGCAGGCTGTTCATCATGATTCGACAGCCGCTCCAATAGAAACTGAAACAGCTCAGCATGACCAAACTCAGCGTTACTCAAATGGATAATCAATACGGTGCTGTGCTGCACAAGAAGCTGAGAGGCACGACAGAGAAACTCCTTCAATATGGAGATATAGGCGTCACGACGAATATACCATTGACGCGCTTTACTGGAAGAGAAGGCGGCTGCAGGGTTCTCAGCCTGTTCAGCATAGAATGCATAGAGCTCAATAAGCCCCATCTGCTCAACCAAAGCCTTTAAGCGGCCCCACAGCCGCATCCCATCACCTCGCCGACCGACCCTATCATGGATCTCTTGCGAACGCTGTTCCGCCATCACCAACATTTGGCCAATGATTTCAGAAAGAATCTTTTCGACATAGTGGCTGTGATGAGCCAAATCGATGTCGATATCGATCAGGAGATTGTGGCTGCCCAGCGCTCTACGCCTATAGCAACAGATGAGCTCATTTTTACCAATGCCTCGCTCCCCTTCTAGAAGCGTGAGTGACATATGCCCCTTACTGACTCGATGATGCTGCTCCAGCAGCTGCCCTAGCTCAAATTGCCGGCACACATCAATCGAGTGCAGCAGGGGTTCTCGATTATCTCTATTATCTGAGGGGCTAGAAAAGCGATCATTCCTGATCGTTTTAACAGGCGTTGTTTTTCTCGTTTTTAAATCCATTTAAAAGCATACATCCATCAATTTTGTTTAATAGCGTTTAGCCTCATAGAAATACCAAATTATAGGCGCCCCTGCAACCTAAAAGAGTAAAAGATATCTGATCCGTAGTACCACGTATACACAGTGTCGCTATCAACAGTTTTAACACCAGTGGCGAGTTCACGGCATAGCGCTTCATTGATCTGAGCCTTGGCGACCCTATTAAAGTTATCACCCACAGCTTTAGTCACTCTCGAAATCTGAGCACGCTGATCGGTCATATTTTTTCTATTACGTTCTATGTTTATTTTATTCCTTCTAGGCAAAATTGTATTGAGTGATTCGAGGGCAGGTTCTATATTGCCCAAATAATCAATCTTTTTTTGCGCGAGCTCTAATCGGTCAAGTGCTTGAGCTTTTTCCTGATGAACTTCCATAGCACCCTTAAAACCCCAATCTCTAAAGCGATCTTTTAGAATCTTATTGGTCCCTTCAAAGT
>JAYPBG010000232.1:4928-6130 GCA_038124075.1 Gammaproteobacteria bacterium | reverse complement strand
CCAGGGCATTAAAAGCGCAAGACCACAAGAAGGCGGCGTGAATTTGAGCAATCTATTTCGCGCCAGCGACTACATTTTGTGAAAGCGACCGCACTGGTCAACGAGCCTTTCTGGCTCTATGACGGTCACTTCAAGAAACAGCCCATATCCATAGAAGAGAGCAGCTTAACCTTTGAGATCTGGTCACGAGACTACCCTGCAGGGGCGATCAATCTGGGTATGCACGCCTTTCGCGATGATCTGCCTCACTACGCTGTTGTCCTGACCCCTACAACAGAAGCTCCTGCAACAGAAGCCCCCATAAACATCACTCACCCTTTTCCAAAATCACTGCGCATCACACCGTGGAAAAAAGGCGCCAAACCCTTTTTAGACGACAACTATCTGATCCAATCAGAACCTGATCTCTTTGCGAACAGCGTCATTCTTCAGCTGGAGCAGCGCCGACGCTCGTTGACGAAATTGATCGACCTCTATCGCTCAACCGCTTTTCCCGCATCCGCAACGCCCGATCAAATCAAACTGACCTTTTGCGGTGAACCCAGCGAGAAGCTCTGTATTCAGTGGCGCACCAGCCCACTTGCACTCCCCGCCCTATCCAACGATCAACAAAACGACCCAAACGAAAGGGATTCAAAAGAGCACACCCCCCAAGTACGCTACCGACCTATAGGGGCCTCTGAGTGGTCTAGGGTGCCTGCTACAAGCCAGCACATCACCAGCGAGACATTGATCAACAATCGATCCATAGCACTGCATACTGCAACACTCACCGCCCTCATCCCAAAAACAGCGTATGAGTACCAAGTCGGCATGCCTCACCCTGCCCAACCCGCACAGACAGTTTGGGCAAGGCCCTTCTCATTTCGTACCGCATCGATAGAACCAGAGCCTTTCTCATTCACCTATATGGGTGATGCTCAAAATGGCCTTGATATCTGGGGCACACTCATCCATAAAAGCGCTGCGCGCCACCCTGAAAGCCGCTTTTACATTATGGCAGGCGACTTAGTGGATCGTGGCGGTGATCGGGATGATTGGGACCACTTCTTTCACGCATCGGCCCCCCTGTTCGCGCAGAAGCCGATCGTCCCCGCCCTCGGCAATCACGAATACCCAAACGGCGAGCCAACACTCTATCTAAACTATTTCACTCTACCCAATAATGGGCCCAAGACCCTACCGCAAGGAAAGGCCTACTC
>JAYPBG010000232.1:2107-4918 GCA_038124075.1 Gammaproteobacteria bacterium | reverse complement strand
GCCTACTCATTCACCTACAGCAACGCACTCTGGGTTATACTCGACTCCAACATAGACCCTGAAACACAGAGTGAGTGGCTCGACCGTGTTCTCACCGAACAGCGCCAACCCTGGATGTTTGTTATTTTTCACCATCCAGCCTATAGTGCCTATCCTTTACGCGATAATCTGGCGATACGCTCGGCATGGGTGCCTATTATTGAGAAGCATCAGGTCGACTTTATCTTGCAGGGGCATGACCACTCCTATATGCGAACCTACCCTTTACGGGCAGGAGAGCCGACACAGGGGGGCAGCATCTATGTCGTATCCGTGTCAGGTACAAAACAGTACGCTCAAAAAAAGCGCACCTATGCTGAGGTGGCTTTTGAGAAAATACCCACCTACCAGATCATTGATATCCGCCTTGAGAGAGATCGACTACACTATCGGGCCTTTAACAGTGCGGGGGAAACCATCGACTCGGTTACGCTGACTAAACCCTAAAGAGCCTTTAATCAACCATTCGATACACCGTTCGACACACCATGAAAGATACGATTCGAAACCACTACCGTGAAACAGCCATCTTCTTTTCACGCAACACCATCGCCTTTGCACTTCTGCTTCTTATGATGCTGATACTGATGGCTCGCATGTACTATCTGCAGATTATTGAGTATGAACAGCATACGGCACGCTCCAACACCAACCGCATCAAGGTGCAACCTCTGTCACCCACCCGAGGCTTAATCGTTGATCAAAACGGTACACTTCTGGCCGACAAGACTCTTCAGACGCTACAGGGGCTGCTCGCACTTGAGCCCGATGATCTCGACAGTTTCCATAAACGGCTAAAACGGCGACGGCGCCCACTCGAATCGGTGCCGTTAAAGATGCGCCTCTCTGAAGTGGACATCGCTCAAATCGCCGTCAATTTACATGCACTCCCAGGGGTTGCCATCGAGGCTGACTTGATCCGCTACTACCCTTTAGCCGAGCTGACTGCACACTCGATTGGCTACGTGGGGCGCAGCAAAGAGGCTCAAACACTCGATCCTGCCATTTATGCTGGGACACACTATATCGGCAAAGTCGGCATAGAAAAGTCTTATGAGCAGACGCTGTTAGGAACGGTTGGGCACCAAAAAGTAGAAACCAACGCGCGCGGTAAACTGCTCCGAATTGTCGACCAGACAGACCCCATTCCAGGTGAAAACCTCACTCTGCATCTCGACATTCCCACACAGCGTGCAGCCACAGAAGCTCTGGGTGAACACAGGGGCTCTGTTGTCGCACTGGACCCCAAAAGTGGCGGTATTCTAGCGCTGGTCAGCACCCCAGCATTCAACCCCAATCTTTTTGTGACCGGCATCGACCATAAAACATTTAATAAGCTCAACCTCTCACGTCAACGCCCGCTCTTTAATCGCGCCATCAAAGGTCAATACCCACCCGGTTCAACCATTAAACCGATGGTCGGCCTGGCGGGGCTGCACCATAACATCATCGATTGGGAGTATAAGATTAATGATATTGGTCACTTCCAGTTGGCGGGCGTCAACCACCTATACCGTGACTGGAAGCGCGGCGGCCACGGCCCGACCGATCTCAAAAAAGCAATTGTTGAATCATGCGATACCTACTTCTATGAGTTGTCACATAAACTGACCATCGATAAGCTGCATGACTTTTTATATAACTTTGGGCTGGGTCAGCACACACACATTGATATTCCCGGCGAACGCAAAGGGATCTTGCCCTCACGTGAGTGGAAACGAGCACACCGAGACCTGCCCTGGTACCCTGGTGAGACCTTAATCACGGGCATTGGCCAGGGGTTTATGCTCTCAACACCGACACAGCTCGCACTGGCCACCGCCATTGTTGCCAACAAAGGTAAGCTGATCCGCCCCCACCTGGTCGCAAAAATAGGCAACACACCGACGGTTATGGATGAGCTAGGTCATATTGAGATTCAGCGACCCGATGAGTGGAATAACATCCTGGATAGCATGATCACGGTGGTGCATGGGCCAAACGGCACAGCGCGCAAAGCCGGTGCAGAAGCAGCCTATACGATCGCCGGAAAAACGGGGACGGCACAAGTCTTAGGGATTAAACAAAATGAGCGCTACGATGCCGAAAAGATCTCTGAATGGCATCGAGATCATGCGCTGTTTATTGCCTTTGCACCGGCTGAAGCCCCACAGATTGCCGTTGCCGTCATTGTAGAGAATGCCGGTGGCGGTGGCTCCAACGCCGCCCCTGTGGCTCGGCGCGTATTGGACGCCTACTTACTTCCCCGTATTAGACCGCGATTAAAGCACGATTAGAGGAACAGCAACAGTGGCAAGATTCTTCATCCAAAACAGCCAAAACTTCTCTCAAGGTCTCTCTCAAGGCTCACACGCCTCTCTGGATGGCCGCAAACGCAGCTTGATTTTAGAACGTTTACACATCGATGGGCCACTGCTGGTGGGTCTACTGCTCTTAATCAGCGCAGGCCTCTTTGTACTCTACAGTGCCAGTGGCCAAGACATAAATCTTGTGATACGCCAAGCGAGTCGGCTGGCTGCCGGATTGGCCTGTCTGTTCATGCTCGCACAGATCTCACCCACCACACTGCAGCGTTGGGCCCCCTGGTGTTACCTGGGCGGTATCGCTCTATTGATCGCTGTCCTGCTCTTTGGTACACAATCAAAAGGGGCACAGCGCTGGCTGGCCCTGCCCGGCCTGCCCCGCTTTCAACCTTCAGAGCTGATGAAGCTAGCCCTGCCGATGATGATCAGCGCCTTTTTAGCTCAGCGGATGTTCCCACCTTCTTTGAAG
>JAYPBG010000232.1:1277-2097 GCA_038124075.1 Gammaproteobacteria bacterium | reverse complement strand
GTACTGCTCGCCTCACTGATACTCATCGCCTTACCGGTCGGTTTGGTTGGACTGCAGCCCGACCTGGGTACCTCGTTGCTGATTGGCAGCTCTGGTATTATTGTCCTTCTGCTTGCAGGGCTGCACATCTATATCATCGCTCTCTTCATCGCCCTCAGTATCCCAAGCGCACTCATCATGTGGTTCTACTTTATGCATGACTATCAACGCCAACGCGTTCTCACCTTCCTAAACCCTGAGAGCGATCCATTGGGTGCCGGTTGGAATATCATCCAATCCACAACGGCGATCGGCTCCGGCGGCATTGACGGTAAAGGATGGCTGAATGGGACTCAGTCGCAGCTTGACTTTCTGCCTGAAAGTTCGACCGATTTTATCATTGCCGTCTTAGCGGAGGAGTTTGGGTTTATTGGCGTCGCCTGCCTGATGCTGATCTATTTAATGATTCTCGCGAGGGGCCTCTACATCAGCTTTAAAGCACAAGACGCTTTCTCTCGTCTGTTAGCGGCCACGCTCAATTACACGTTTTTTGTCTATATCTTTGTTAATATTGGCATGGTCAGCGGTCTGCTGCCCATCGTCGGCGTCCCTTTACCGCTCGTCAGCTACGGCGGTACATCGATCGTCACCTTGCTGGCCGGTTTTGGCCTTATGATGTCCATTCACACACATAAACGGCTGCTGTCATCGGGTGATGGCTCTAAATTTATTTAAACAATCTCTTTAGAGCCCCCGTCAAACAAGTGAGCAAAATTGTTAATTATGCTCCGCCTCTAAAAGATCCACTATGGCACGAGCTTTTTCAAACAACCCTCTTCTT
>JAYPBG010000232.1:0-1267 GCA_038124075.1 Gammaproteobacteria bacterium | reverse complement strand
CATCTTCTACTTTTGCCAACTGGGAATATATCTCTATATGTATTTTTTTCATACGCTGGAAAACATCTGATTCATACTGCTCTCTTAACCACACCAAATCGGTTTTGCTAATTAGATTCAGCAGGTCTTCTGGAAAATATTCAAAATAGCTGGATTCACTATAATTGGAAGAGTGCCATATATCATATTCCTCAGAACTGGAACCTAACACCTGGGGGATCATATACACGTTCATTAGCATCAGTTCAGCTAACACTTTCTTGGCTTCTCTGTTTTTGCCCAATCGCTGCAAGCCAATGGCCAGGCAAAGTTTTTGTCCAGGCTCACCTATATCATCTGAAAAGTGCTCTTCATACCATGAAATGTATTCGTCAAATTTATCCAGGTCGTCAAGAGCCAAATATAGCCAGAACAATAGATAGCGCTTTCCGCTACCATCACTTATGAATCCGTGCGTCTCCTGCTCTTTCCTCATCGAGGATTTGTAGCTGCTTATACGCGCCTTTATCTTTTTTACCGTATCTGGAATAGTGAACATGCATTTCGATCCATTAAATTACTAACAGTGTATTAGACAGAGTTCCGGCTATGCAACATTTTCGCCTAGCCTTCCCTATCTACCCAAGCCTATAAAAATCTTTAAAAATGATTAATAAAGACGTAAAGACGTTTTTTTCGGGTATCCTCTATAAAGACCCCATAAGACCCTATAAAGAATTCATTCTTACTTATATATTTCTAACATCAGTGACACCTTGTTGTATCCAGGCATCAACCTCCTTCAAATGTTTTGCTAGCCGTTTTTCGCTTTTAACACCCATCTCCTCAGCCTTCATAAAGTAACCCTTAGCCTGACTGAATTGACCCATTGCCTGATACAAGTACCCAACATTAAAGAGCAATTCACCATTATTAGGTTCATCACCGAGCAGTTTCAACGTCTCGTCGAGCACACTGTCTATCTCACCCTTTGACGCCTGTTTACGCAGTGCTTTTAAATGCTTAACCATCTCCTTTTCAATCTTAAGCCCTTTTACAAACATATCGTTTGGGCGTTTTCTCTTTTGTGGAATAAATGACTCAGCCAATGCCACTCCAGCACCATTTACCACATGGGCATACATCTGAGCATCTGTTTTTGGACGATCCTGATGATCACTACAATGTTTGTCTGTTGTCGTTTCAGTGTGTTGAGCGAATGGAATGACCTCTTCGTTATCAAACGTTACTTTATATGAAATGATTAATGACGCACGCTTCTCTACAC
>JAYPBG010000231.1:0-6136 GCA_038124075.1 Gammaproteobacteria bacterium | reverse complement strand
CCAATTTAACAAAGTAGTAGAGCTGGTGAGTGACATCATCTGGCACCTCATCGGGCAGCACGTCACGATCTAACGCTTCAAGCTCACCCAGCCAATCATCCATATGGGCAAGCAGTTCGTCCCCCCCTCCAAGCCCGAGGGGTTCACGACCAAGGTCGGCTAAATTCTGTAATAAGATGGCAGCCGCATGTTTGCAGTGGGTGCTTGCGGCGCAGGTACACTCAGTGTTGATGGTCACGCCTCTGCCTGAGCGCCCCATACTGGAGCCACTGTCTGAGGATACCTCAATAAAGAGTCGATATATTTGGGCATTCGCAGCAATCACACGTCCAGTAATAATATTACCATTCTGGCTGCGGCGAACATTGTCCACTTTTCCATTATTAATATAATCAGCGCCATGTTTTAAAACGCGCTCAGAGGTTCCTCAAGCATTGACTGTATGTTCATATCCTTGACACCACCTATATGTTCCCAAAAAATATATCAGGCATATATTGCACATTCCGCTTCACACCCGCAAAATCAATTTACTATCGCGCTTTCCTACAACTTCACTATCCTAACGCATCTTCCTACAACACCGCACCAAAACACCCACTGCTTTTATGTAGTCTTTCAGTAACATCACTAAAAAGTTCGCTCTATTTTTAACAAGCAAGATTACGCCATTAAACTGAAGCTCAATAAAAAGGGACGAATGAGTATACTCATAATTAAATAAGTGTCAATCTGAAGCAAGCTCTAAAACATATAAACAAAAACTAAACATCCAAAACCAAAAAATATTACACCTGTCTAGATTAAAGAGGTAGACATATACTCGCTCTACTTATACAAACCTCTTCCACGAGAACCGCCCTCCATCAACACTGAAGACAGATCGACAAACTGCGCACCAAGAAAGAACACAACTAACCAGTCCAGTACGCAGAATATAATACGCAACCCCATAATGTTGTCACGCGTCAAGATAGGTTAACTTTGTTGCGCTTATTGTTTACTCTACGCTTTACCTTTACTCTTTAGCCTCCAACGTCGACCTCCAACGTCGACACCCACAACAATCCAGCACTCAAGACACACTTAAAAAGAGATAAAACAGATAAAACAGAAGAGAAATAAAAGCGATTAGCTTTTAATAAAGAAAGGCAAACACAAGAAAGTAAAAATATAAAAACCAAAAAAAAGGGCCACAAAGATTGTGACCCTTTCAACCAAAAAAAAAGGTGTTTTCTCAAGCTTACATCTGATTTAGCCGCCCTTCTGCCACATCACTGTCTGACGCTTCATTAGCCACTTCACCACTTTCCGTTTCACTTAAGGCAAACTCTACGGCAGCAACTGCTTCAGCTTCTAAGGCAATTTGCGCATTAACCAACTCGTCTGTCATCTCATCCTTCATTTCAGCTGAGATCTCAATACCACAACCGGTCAACACCATGGTAATCAACGAGTGCGTTGCTTTTACAAAATCGACACTGTCCAATCGGTTTTTACCCAGTGTTGACTCTACTTGTACGGCCGAATCCGCATAAAATTGGGTAGCACCCCAGATCAGATAGATCGCATGGTATGGATCAACCGACCCCATTTTACCTTGCTCTGCCCATGCAGAGAAGACCGACGCTTTATCATCAACCCACTCACGCAGCTCTTGACGAAGATAGCCACCTAAGTATTGAGCACCACTGATGATTTCACTTGCAAAGATACGTGATGCTTGAGGGTTCTCGCGTGAAAATTGCATCTTTACTCGGATATAGCGCGCTAAAGCAGCGGCCGGATCGTCATCTGATTTAATCTGACCAAAAGCCGCGTTAGTGCTCTCAACGATATTATTTAACACCGCACCATAAAGCTCTAACTTACTTTTGAAATAATAGTGAATATTTGCTTTGGGCAAACCGGCACGGTCAGCGATTTTTTTAATGGTTGCCCCCTTGTAACCGTTTGCTGAAAACTCCTGTTCTGCAGCATCCAAAATAATTTTTTCATTCTTCTGTCGAATCTGTCCTGGATTTGCAACTGTCTCACGCTGTGGAATCATCTCTGATACTCCCCTTACTATTTTATTTACCAAAATTGTTAACGTATTGATAACTTAAAGTCACGTTTTATTCGACCGTAGCGGCTCGCTTATTGTTTTCACGACGGTAAATACGAGAAAAATAGACGCTATGCTACTACTGATCCACTTAAGTGGTGCAATCCCGCCCCACACTACTGTAACCAATCCATGGGCTATTTAAAACTTATTAGCTCACGGGCTTCGACAACATACTCGATAACACGCTCGATAATAAGTTAAGAATTAAAGCCAAGAATAAGAGGCTAAGCCCCTCACTTTTTCCGATCCATCAGTTCCGAACAAGCAGTGCACACTCGACACCAAACTGTTTACAAAGCCGCACACTTTATTAAAAGCGTGGCATGCAAGCTTTTAATAATGAAATTGTTATTCCCTTTAGTTCTTGTCTTAACGGTTACAAATACTAACACAAACAAATCTAACTTTTCAGTACTTTTAGCAAAAAAAGTGAAAAAAAGTGAAAAAAATAACCAACAAAATCTGTATACAGGTCAAATCACAGAGAACAAAATTACTTTTAGTGACACGCTGAAAAAACCCTGTTGCTTATACGTGTACCCCGTCATATTAAGGCCACCTTTATACACCTTCGCAATCGGACGACTCTTTTCTTCTGCTATCTTAAATCGATATACTAACAGCGCCCTAATAACACGACTGTACCAACTTATTACCTCTCCAACCAACAGGGTGTATCATCATATCTTCAACGACCAGAGGGAAAGCGAACATGAAAGTGAACGAGAACAAGGGCGAGAACAAGGGCAAGAGTGATGCGACCAAAAGCCCTGAACCGAGGTACCTCCATACAGCGGTTCAGGGCTCAGGGCCCACCATGATCTGCCTTCACGGACTCAGCGGGAGCCATCTAAACTGGAATCGACTGAGTCGATCGCTGAGCCCCCACTTTAAAATGGTTGCATTTGACTTTATCGGACACGCAAAAAGCGCCGCGCCGCATGACCCCAGCGCTTATCAAATCGATGCGGTCTTAGAGGACATTGATCAACAGATCTCACAACAGAGCGAAGGCAAAGCCATACTCTGCGGTTTATCGATGGGCGCTGCCGCCATGCTGCTCTATACACTCAGACACCCAGAAAAGGTATCCGCACTGATCTTAACCTCATTCCCTGAAGCAAAAGCAGCTCAGCCGACCAATCAAGCACCAAATACAGCACCAAACACAGCAAAGACCAATACCGTCTCTATCGCCTCTATCGCCTCCGAATTCGCTGACGCCATTTTAAAAGAGGGTCTAGACGCCTCCGGAGAGCGCTTCGTGTGGGGCGCTGAAAGCCCGTTCAGCAAGCGAGATGGGCAGCTTATTAAGCAGGGTTTTACCCAGCACACACACCCTCATGGGCTCGCCTACTGCATGAGAGAGTTCTTGGCCAAACTGCCCGACCAAAAAACCATACTCAATCAGGTCTCATCCCTCACCGTCCCCACCCTACTGATCGCTGGCAGCAAAGATCATGGCTCGTTACAATATGCTCACGCCCTATCAAAAGCACTGCCCAAAGAGCACCATCAACTCATTGTGATCGAAAACGGTGGACACCTGGTAAACATTGACAGCGTTCAGCGCTATAATAGCGCCGTATCTGACTTTCTGAGCCATCAAGGCCTCACTCATCACTGACACTTTGACAACAGACTATGGAGAACAGCCCTCGTGACAGAGCAGCAGGATATTAAGCACTCAATCACATCGCCCACCACAGCAGATCAAAATCAAGCCTACATGAGCGAGATAGGTCAAGCATCCCGCTCGGCAGCCCAAACCATGGCGGTTGCCTCCACCACCACAAAGAACAGTGCCCTTCTTTATATGGCGGACGCACTGAGCCGTTCACAAGAGGTCTTAAGCTCCGCCAATCAGCAAGACCTCGACGCCGGCAAAGCACGTGGTCTCAGTGACGCTCTACTTGACCGCCTCGCCCTGACACCTGCCCGTATTGAACTGATGATCGAAGGCTTAGAGCAAGTCGCTTCTCTGCCCGACCCCATTGGTGCAATCACCGACCTGACCTATCGTCCCAGCGGCATCCAAGTGGGTAAAATGCGCGTACCGCTCGGTGTCATTGGCATCATCTATGAGTCTCGCCCCAATGTTACCGTCGAGGCCGCCAGCCTCTGCCTTAAATCGGGTAATGCGGCTATTTTAAGAGGGGGCTCAGAAGCGATCCACTCCAACCAAGCGGTCGGCAAAGCGATTCAACAGGGCTTAGAGCGCTCTGGCCTGCCCACCAACGCTGTGCAGATTGTCAAAACAACAGACCGCGCTATGGTCGGTGAAATGATTACCCACCCTGAATGGATCGACGTCATTGTTCCACGAGGGGGTAAAGGGCTGATTGAGCGCATCAGCCAAGGCGCTCGCGTACCCGTGATCAAACATCTGGACGGCATCTGCCACATCTATATTGACCATGATGCTGATCCCAAACAAGCGGTGAATGTGACGTTAAATGCAAAAACCCAACGATATGGAACCTGCAACACATTAGAGACTCTTCTGATTCATAAAGCGCGCGCAAACGAACTGCTTCCACACTTGGCCACCGCCTTTGCTGAAAAAGGTGTCGAGCTGCGTGGCTGCGCTCAAACCTGCGACATCATCGACTGCACCACAGCCACTGAAGAGGATTGGGCAACCGAGTATCTGGCCCCCATTCTATCCATCAAAGTCGTCGCCCACCTCGAAGAGGCGATCGCACACATCAACCACTATGGCTCTCACCATACCGACAGCATCATTACAGAGCATTACGGCACCTCCCGACACTTTCTGGCAGCCGTCGACTCAAGCTCCGTTATGGTCAACGCCTCTACTCGATTTGCAGACGGCTTTGAATATGGGCTCGGCGCAGAGATCGGCATCTCTACCGATAAAATTCACGCACGAGGCCCTGTCGGTTTAGAGGGGCTGACCAGCCAAAAATATGTCGTGCTGGGCGACGGTCACATTCGAGAGTAATTTTTTACGCATATGAACAGCATGACAGAGCACAGCCAGCCGCCGCCACAGACACAACGCCCAAACAACCTACTCATCATGGGGGGCACCTTTGACCCCATTCATATTGGGCATATGCGGCTGCTGATCGATCTACAAGAGGCGTTTCGTTTTGACTGGGTGAAAATAATGCCCTGCGGGCAACCTGCGCACAAAGCGCCCAGCCAAAGCGCTGCCGCAGATCGATTAGCCATGACCCAGCTGGCGGCACACGCCTTAGCAGAAAACCCAGGGCTCTTTAATCACCTCGAAGTCGATGAGCGCGAAATACATCGAACAGGGGTGACGCGCACCGTAGAAACACTGCGCATTTTGAGAAAGCAGTTAGGGCCCGATCTACCGATCACATTAATACTCGGCTTAGACAGCTTTATCAACTTTGAACATTGGCATGCACCGGATGAGATTCGATCCCTGGCCAATCTTCTCATTACCGGACGCCCCCAATATCAAGCAGAGATCGAGCAGCAGTTCGAACATCACGCTCATCATCAAACCCGTGAAAAAAAGGCGCTTAGTCAGATTACAACCACGTCATCTGGCCTTGTGACTTTCCACCCAACTCGCCAGATTGACCTATCTTCATCTGAAATACGAAGCGATATTCGCAGTGCCAAAGAGCTCAAATGGTTATTACCTGATCCTGTATGGCACTACATTAAAACCCACAAACTCTATGGATGGCCTCATTCTGAGCTACATCATTCTGAGCTACATTCTGAGAGTACAACCGATGCCGTTAAACCAACGAGGTAATTGAATCACCATGACTGACAACAGCAGCAGTAACAGCACAGAAAACACATTAACCGATAAAGCCACCCACGAGGCAGAACAACAGGTCCGCAAGCTCATTGAGACCGTTAACGATGCCTTGGATGACCTAAAAGCGGTCGATATCATCGAACTGGATATCCGAGACATGTCCTCCATTTCAGACATGATGATTGTAGCCTCCGGCACCTCACAACGACACGTTAAAGCGATTGCTGATAATGTCATTGAAAAGACAAAAGCAGCGG
>JAYPBG010000230.1:0-6144 GCA_038124075.1 Gammaproteobacteria bacterium | reverse complement strand
CTGGTATGATGAAGCGGATCACGCAAGAGGGATCGCTGAATATCTTGGGACAGAGCATGAGGAGTTATATTTAACATCTAGAGATGCTTTAGAAATAATTCCTAGTATACCTAGGGTATGGGATGAACCTTTTTCGGACGCATCTCAAATACCTACTTTAATTGTTAGTAATTTGGCAAGAGGGCATGTTAAGGTATGTTTGTCAGGGGATGGGGGGGATGAATTGTTTTGGGGGTACGATCATTATCTGTATTCTTGTCGCTTTGAGAGTGTTGTTGAGAAGGTTCCGTGGGTATTCAGAGATTGGCTATCCCGGTTGTGTAGGGGTGTTTTGGAAAGTTTTCCTGAAGAAAAATCAAAAATAAAAAGCCTATCAAGATTTTTTGATTTATTGGAGTCGAAGGATGCGTATCAATTTTGTTCGCGATTGATGTACAATTGGAGGCGTGATGCGGCAGTTGTTCTCGGGGGAAGAGGCTTAGAGGAGCCGGATTTTAAAATTACTAATAACCTGCTTGATAATCTGAGGTACGAAGATTTTAGTACCCGACTTCCAAATGGATATCTCGTAAAAACAGATAGGGCTGCTATGGCTGTTGGACTAGAAGCTAGGGTTCCACTATTAGACCATAGGGTTGTTGAGATGGCTTTTAAAGCCCCTATGTCTCGTCAGTGTATCAGAAAAGAAATTAAATGGCCTTTGAAAGGTGTTTTGAGCAAATATGTTCCCAGAGATCTATTTGATAGACCGAAACAGGGTTTTTGTTTACCGGTTGCGGAATGGTTGCGCGGCGGTCTTAGGGGGTGGGCTGAGGCACTAATAGAGCCGGTAAGGTTACAGGGGCAGGGGTATCTGGATGAAAAGGTTGTCTCTTTAATTTGGAATAGGTTTCTAGCAGGTGATAGGAAGGCATACTCTCATATTTGGGGGGTGCTTATGTTTCAGTCATGGCTTGAAGAGCATAGAGAAAGTGTTATGTAGAGTGAGAGATAATTCGATCTCTATTTATATATAAAATTAATATGCCTCAAGAAAGTGTAAATTGTTTTGTGGGTATACCGAAGGCCTTATCGGTTTCGATTTGGGTTTTTCTGTTTTGTTTTGTTTTTTATCTTATTTTTCGGGATTATGTTTATTATGACTCTTCATTGAGTGTTGTTTATTTTTCCCTTTTGCTATACGTTTTTATATTATTCATTGGTTTCTGTGTTTTTTACAGAGGAGGTGGTTTTTTTCACCCTGTCGTTTTTGTAATACTTTGGGTTGGGGTTTTTACTGATATTATCAGGAAGGTGGGGGTGTATTGGTTTGGTCTGGATGGCCATCAAGCATTGCACGGTTTTGCGCCTTATGATTTGGCAATAGTTGTTTCTAAGTCGCTTCTCTTGAGTTCGATTTCTTTCTTGGCAATATATGTTGGGTATTTTATAAAGTGTCCCTTTAAGGTGCCAATATTGATATTTCGACGGCCTAGGGCTTTAAGGTTAAAAGTGTTACTGGTCGTTATGATGGCAATAGGTGCGTTTTTATATATTGTGATTGAAGCAGGAGGGCTTGCTCAATTATTGTTGCAGCGCGGGATGCCGCGTGAGTTGCGAGTCATCAATAGAGTTGGCGCACACTGGTATTTACTTATTGGAAGTCTTACCTCGCTTTCTCTTATTTTGATTACGCATGAAACCAGCCTAGTAAAAAAAAGAATAATTTTACTGTTTTTTGTTTTATCGTTAATTCTTGTGTTTGCTTCGACGGGGTCCAGAAGTGGTGTTGTTATGCCGGTAATTTTATTGCTTTCGATTTCTGTGCTCGCAACAAAGCGTATAAGGATGAGTGTCATTCTTATTGTGGCTGGATTTGGTGTTTTTGCTATTGGGATGTTGGGTCAATTTAGAATGGCTACGATGGGGATGAATACATTAGATGAGGTTGTAGTTGAAAGTAGTGTTTCTAGTGGATTCGTAACAGGAATTGAAATGATATCTGGATATAGTGGGGGTACCTCCGGAATGTATGGGATTGTAGGTAAGGTGCCTGCTGAAGAGGAGTGGCTGCTCGGCGAGTCTTACCTGTCGATAATAGCTGCGCCCATACCTCGTGCTATTTGGCCTGACAAGCCAAATGCTGGTGGGCGACTTACCGGGGAGAGGATATTTAAGTTTGGTCAAGCCGGGGCAGCAGTCCCACCAAGTGCAACAGGAGAAGCTTTTTGGAATTTTGGTTTTTTAGGTGTATTTGTTATTATGACCATTTATGGAGTTTTTCTTAGATATTTAGGAGAGCTGTATTTAGAAAATAAAAGAGGGAATTGGGTTATTCTTTTTTACATTGCTACCCTTTTTATATTTCGTCCTAGTAGCGATGGGGTTTATGTTTGGTTGCATACAATTGTGCCATTTTTAATGGTCTATGCTTTTTTGTTTGGTTTTCCAAGTGTATTTATATTGGCTCGTAGGGGTGTGGTGGCTAGTAAAAATGAAAGTATTGTTAGCAGTTGATCGTAGATTTGTAGAGTTTGATGGTCATATATATACAAGAGGTGCTGTCGGTCCGGAAACAGGGGAGCGATACCTCTCAAGTTTTGATCAGGTGAGAGTATTGGGCAGGCGTGACGAAGTGAAAAATGAAGATATAGGGGATATGACTAAAATCGTGGCACCTGGTCTGGATTTTACACTTGTGGATAATATAAATGGGATAGAATACTTTAAGAATCGATCGAAGGTGTGGAAAGTGATAGAGAATTCTGTCTGTTCCTGTGATTGTGTGATCGCTCGGTTGCCATCAGTAATAGGTTTAAGGGTTTGTGAATTCGCAGTCAAGCATGGTATTCCTTACGCAGTTGAATTAGCTGCCTGCCCTTTTGATACGTACTGGTATCATGGATCTAAACTTGGAATATTGTATGCGCCTTTTGCTGAGAAAAAAGTTAAAAAATATGTTAGTGCAGCTCCTTTTGTATCCTATGTTACGAAGAGGTTTCTACAGCACAGATACCCTAATGATAATGGGAAAATAGTTGCGTGTTCTAATGTGATAATTGGGCAACCCCAACAAAGTGAAGCCGCCCGGAGGCGTAGAGAGTCAAACGATGGTAAGGTGGTTTTTGGAACCATTGCAAGTTTGAATGGAAAATTTAAAGGTATTCAGCATTCACTAAAAGCGTTGGCCTTATTAAATAGTAACGAGTATCGCATCGAATACCGAATTATTGGACCAGGAAATAAACAGCCTTGGGTTGATACTGCTGAGCAATTGGGTATACGGGAGCTAGTTCATTTTGATGGAATGCTTCCGGCGGGGAATGCGGTATTGAGGTGGTTAGATTCCATCGATGTTTACTTGCAACCAAGTCTGAGAGAAGGTTTACCGAGAGCCTTAATCGAAGCAATGAGTCGTGGCTGTCCTGCGATAGCCTCTTCTGTGGCTGGTATTCCTGAACTCCTGGATGCAAGTGATTTACATCGACCTGGTGACATTAGTGGGTTAGCTGCGATGATGAACCGCTCGCTAGACCCTGCCTGGCGCAGCGTTGCGAGTAAAAGGAATTTTTATGTTGCGCATGAATATTCTGAGGAAAAGCTTAGAGTAAGGAGAAATGGATTCTGGAGCAGTTATGCATCATATGT
The DNA here is from genome assembly GCA_038124075.1 of Gammaproteobacteria bacterium. Taxonomy (GTDB): domain Bacteria; phylum Pseudomonadota; class Gammaproteobacteria; order Pseudomonadales; family JAYPBG01; genus JAYPBG01. Next base: position 2,517 of record JAYPBG010000230.1, on the reverse strand, counting down.
TAAACAATTGGAGTGTTTAGATTATTGTAATGAATAAACAAAAGATACTATTTATAGTAAATGAACCAAGGTATTTTGTTAGTCACAGATTGCACATCGCTAAGCTGGCTGCTAAGAATGGTTTTGAGGTTATTGTAGCCGGACCCGGGCGGTCTCTTCCTGAAATTGATGAGAATAAATTTACGTATATTAAAATCCCGTTGTCTAGGGGCGGGAAAAATATTATTTTTGAAATTAAGACTGTTATTAGAATGTTTTGTCTGATTCGTAGTGAAAAACCAAATTTACTACATTTGATTTCTATGAAGCCAGTTATTTATGGTGGTTTAGCCTCTAGGGTTGCGCGTGTTCGAAAGGTGGTTTGCGCAATAACGGGTATGGGGTATATGTATACTAATGATGGTTTCCAAGTTAAATTTGCAAGGCTTGTTGTTTCATTGCTTTACAAGTTGGCGATTAAGAGAGATGGAACAAGAGTTATTGTACAAAACACGGATGATCTTTATTTGTTACAGAGTATTATTGGAAAAGCAGAGGGTAGATTTTCTTTGATTCCTGGTGTGGGAGTGGAACTAGAAAAGTTTACTAGGGTAGATGAGCCTGAAGTAAGTGAAGAGAAAGGACCTGTTGTTCTTCTGATAGGACGAATGCTGGCTGATAAAGGGGTTAGAGAGTTTATAGATGCCGCACGATTAGTTAAAAAGGAGGGCGTGAATGCACGTTTTATTATGATAGGTTCGACAGATGAGCATAATCCTACATCGAGGAAAGAGGAGGAGCTTAAAGGGCTTACAGAAAGTGGTGTGATAGAGTGGTTAGGGCATGTCGATAATGTTAATGAAAATATTTCAGCTGCAAATATAGTTGTATTACCTAGTTATCGGGAGGGTTTTCCCAAGGCGTTGATAGAGGCGGCGTCTTGTGGAAGAGCAATAATTACAACAGATGTTCCAGGTTGTAGAGATGCAGTAATTGAAAATGAGACAGGTTTGCTGGTTCCAGTTAAAAATTCTCAGAGACTTGCCGAGGCGATTATGCTACTAGTGAAAGACAAAAAACGAAGAATGGCTATGGGATATAAAGGTAGGCAAAGAGTGGAGAGGCTCTTTCGTGCCGAAAAAATTGCTCAAGAACATATGGATATATATACAAGCTTGTTGGTAAGCGCTTAGGGTTTAGTTCCGGGTAAACTGATTGATTGCTGTAGAAGTGAATAGCAAATTGCTTAATCTCGATATCGTTTTTGTGTTGGCTAAACTTTATGTTGTTATTGCGTAATAAACTATAGTTTTTAAGGTATGCAAGTTATATTAGTTACTGGTTCCACAGGGTTCATTGGAAAGCGCTTGGTTTCTGGATTGTCTTTTCTTGGCGTTGATCTGTTGTTGCCTGTCAGAGCGGCTTCTCCTGGTTCGGTACGATCTATCGTTATGGGTGATTTTGGTTCTGATACTGATTGGTCTGATGTTTTTTCGACCTATCATGTCGATTGCGTTGTTCATTTGGCCGGCGTCTCTCATAAATCAAAAAAAGGTGAGGAGGGCTCTTTTGAGGAACGGTGTTTTAGAGTTAACTGTGGGGCTACAGTTAATCTTGCAAAGCAAGCCGCAAAACATAATGTTAAAAAATTTATTTTTATTAGTTCTGTTGGTGTAAACGGAACCTCTTCCGATACTCCTTTTTCTTATGATGATATTCCAGATCCTCGTGATGCGTACTCTAAGTCTAAACTATTGGCTGAAAAAAAGGTGCGCAGCATTTGTGATCAATCTGATATGAATTATGTTATTATTAGGCCGCCAATGGTATATGGCCCTGAGGCTCCTGGTATTTTTAGCGCTTTGCTGCGCTTGATGTCTATGCCGTTACCTATGCTCTCTCTTAAAGTTGATAACCGAAGGAGCTATATTTTTGTTGATAATCTCGTGGATTTTATAATAAAGTGTATATTTTCAGAGTCAGCAGACAATGGTGTTTTTTTAGTGAGTGATGGATTCGATCTTTTAAGCTGTTTGGTTTTCAGCGTTTTTATTCGAGTTTTTTTGGTAGTTGTTGTGTTAATATTGATCATGCTAAAAAATCGTTAAGTTGGGATCCGCCTTTTTCTATGAGTGAGGCGTTAAAGTTGAGTGTCAAGCATGACTCTGTTTAATAAATAGTATGACTATTCTTAATGGTTTTTCAGCTTAATTTTTTGATGGTTTGTTATGTTGTGAATACTGCTGCTTTTAGGTAAGGCTTACAGTGTTATCAGGTCTGGCTAACAAAGATTGGCAGTAAGAAGAGGCTCTGATGAGGAGCTTAACAAAAAACCAGATGCCCCAGTAATTAAAACTCTCATGAAATATTATCCCCTGAACCCTTGCCAAAAACAGTGTGTACTAGATAGTAGAGATACTGTGAAACGGTTAAGTTGGTGATCATCTCTCTGTCCTTTTCGGATAACCTTTTCGGATTGGACATGTCAATGTTGTTGATTTGAGCTAAGCCTGTAATACCAGGCAGCACTTCAAAGAC
>JAYPBG010000229.1:0-6169 GCA_038124075.1 Gammaproteobacteria bacterium | reverse complement strand
ATTTAACAAACCCCATCATTGATGAGCATGCGCAGATGGGATCAACGCTTTATGGAAACGCGATTGATCGTGTGATTCAGCAATATAACAGCGGCGATAAAAAGCTGCGTTATGTTCACCAAGAGAACTCAAAACCAAGAAGCCGTGAAAAAGATGCGCGTGCGGGTGTCTATGATGAGCTGCATGCGCTCTCAGAGAGCAGCCGTGGTGCGTGCATAGATCTACCGCCGAATGAGGCGCTGGTGGCTGAAGTGGGTTTGGGTTATAACGTTGCCTACCGTAAGAATGCCATTATCATTGCGAAAGGCCCGCATACGGAATTTAATGTTCACTCTCTGCCTGTGACCCATTTTGCGAGCGTTCGAGCGGCGGCTGAAAAGTTGGGGCAAGAGAATGGCATGATCTATATTGTGGATGGCGGCAACTTGGCGCTCAATGATAAGCGGACGGTGACGGATGAGCAGGGACAGGCGCGCGTGATAGAGACAACCCTGGCTAAAGTGGGGTTCCATCATAATAATCCAGAGTATCGTTCGTTGGTAAAACATGATGCAAATACCTTGGGCGTTGTACCCATGGATATGCAGATATTGACGTTAATGCTCGATAACATGATCGACCTTCAGCAGCAAGGTCGTTTTCTCTATACCTTTGCGCCGACCGCTTCGTTTGGTATGCCGCACGCTCAGTTGGATCTGCCTGCGCTTCAGGTTAATGATCTGCTGAGTGCAAAGATTGAGGGCAACGCACCGATTAACGGAAAAAAATTGGTGGTGTTGAGTTGGGGGCCTGACGCTAAAATGGTCGCTAAGACCTTAAAAGAGCGTGCTTTAGCATCGCAGTTATTTATCTTTAACTCTATCCAGTATTCACCGGCATTAGAGGCGACCTTGGCCCAGATGGCAGAGGAGGGTCCTGTTGAGGTCTTAACGGTTGACCCGAATCCAGAAGCGGGTTTGTTGGGTGATATTAAAGATTCACTGGATGAAGCGTTGGAGCACCCTAATCTGCACTTTTCACGATGCACCATACGCAATCTGACAATACCCGTGGGCAACGGTGTCTCGCTTCTCTCGCCTGCGGACATCACCTATCGGCTTGTTAAGCGAGGTTTGATCGCACCGCCTGAGGACTTTGATGGCGTCTGTGAAGCGGTTATGCCCTCTATGATCGCCGAACGAGCGACCGTTGCCAGCGGTTCGCCTATCATAAAAGATAAGGCAGCGCCCACGCTCGCGTCGGTGGCACCTGTCGCAGCCAATGATTCAAAGCTCGAAGCGATCAAGGTACCTGGCAGCATCGAGAGTGGCGAGTTTATCCCTGAGGATGATCTTGAGGTCGGTCAATACATTGAGGAGGGGTATGTTATCGGTGAGATTGAGTCCGACAAAGCGACCATTGCCGTTGAGGCCCCTTATTCTGGGCATGTGGAGTGGATTACGGATCAACGCAGTGAGTTGAGTACCGGAGATACGTTGATTCGCTTTGCGCTCAGCGCACCGATGAGTGATGAGGCGGTCTCTGAACATATCAGTGACCTCAGTGAATCACGGGTTGAGGCGTTAGAGAATGAGGTTTTAGAGGACGGGGTTTTAGACAGTGCGTCAAATGATGCCCGCCTCGAGGGTAAGCGATCTGTACCACTGAGTAAGTTTCAGCGGGCTACGGTCCAAAATATGACGATTCAGCCTGGGGATACCAAGACCTTTTCGGTCACAGAGCCTATCTCTTTTGAGCAGGTGCTCAAAAGGTCAAAAACAGAAGGCTCATCCACAGCAACCTTGTTGGTTCGAGCGTTAGCCGATGCCGTTATAAAGAGTGATCTTAACCGTAAGTTGAACAGTGACAAGAGCGCATTTGACCACTATCAGACCATGAATATTGGGGTTGCGATTGATGTCGAGGGTGAGCTGCGTGTGGGGGTGCTGCGCGATGTGGGGCGCCTTACCAACCGTGAGCTGCGTGCGGAGATCACTCGGATGAAAGAGGCCGGTCAAGCGCTGTCGACCGAAGATCAAGATCTGTCTGATGTGACCTACATTCTTTCAACCTTAGGCCGCTCAGCCCCCCAAACGGCGCTGCCTGTCTTGCCAAGAGGGGTGACAGGGATTGTGGCGATCGGGCGAACCGATGGTGATCAGGTCGCTAATGTAACGGGCACCTTTTGTCATGCAACCCTGAATGGCCGCGAGGCGATGACGTTGATGGCGAACATGAAGGGTGAGATGTTGGGCGCCCTTGATGAGAGCTGACTTTAAAGTAAGTGAAGTGCACCTCAAAATTAGGCAAAAAGATCTTCAAGATCTTCAAAAAGGTGTTCGTAAAACTCTTGCTGCTCCCCAGGTTTGATGACACCCTTCTCATCAAGTAATAAGAGCATTCTGGTTTTCGTACCTGGATTGCTAAGATTCTTTGCAATCTCAAATAGACTTTCGTTGTTGATGGATACATCGTTGCTATTGGCTCCCAGCTCGAACAGTGTGCGTGCTATCTCAACATTGCCTGCCGCAATGGCTTGCACAATGCATGTGTCACGGCGCCCGCCTGTGTCATTGCCCTCTTCGGCGTCGTCTCCAGTATGTATATCCGCCCCTAGTCGTGCCAGCTTTTTTATGGTATTTACACTATCGGTGTTGTCCATACCAGGGGTGCGACTGAGATACCATATCATATTGAACTCTTGCTCCAAAACATCTGTGCAGTCAATATCTGCGCCTTCATCAACAAGCATTTCAACTAATTCAAAGTCGACAATGTCTACTGCTGCCCAGATTAATAAGGGGGTATTTATGTTACGAATATCATCATTTGGATCTAAAACATCAGGGCGTGCACCAAGCTCGGTAGCTGTGCGGTAGATCAGGCGATTAATGTCAATGCTCAAAAGATCATGGTTTATGTTGCTCCATTGGTTAATTTTATTTTCTAAGGCGCGATATATGGCTTGGAAACAAGGTTCAGCGTTCTCTATTGAGGTGATGCAATAAAGCAGAGCTTGCGCCAGTATGGATGTGTTATCAGTAAACTGATGAGAAGTGATGCTGTGTTCTCTAAGAGTGTTAAGCTGATTTCTACAGCTCCTTTCAAAAGACCTTACTGTTGAGGTGAGCTGTTCTTTGTTTTGATTCCATAGTTGATCTATGAATAACATTTTAGGTGCCTTTTTAAGATAATTAAAACAGTTTGCAAGGTCTGTTTTGTTCCCCATTTTTTTGGATGCCTTATAAAGATTCTTGAGACGTTGGCTTTTTGTGAGGTCGAATATTTTTAAAGCGTACACGTCATTTTCTTTTTGGAAGCTGATTTGATTTTTTAAGCCCTCTACCCTTTCATGTAAAATATTTTTTAAGGACGCATTGACCTCTTTGCCTGCCTTGGCCAGTGAGTCGATATCCTTTGGTGATAGCAGGTCAATGATGTTGGAGAAGCTCGGCAGCGTTGCGAGAGATGGAGTGGAGCTGTTTGCTTGAACACGGTTCAAAGGAGGTGGTGCTTGATTGAGTGCCTGATGGTCGAGCTTTATTCTTTTGTTTGAATTAGGGTCTTCCGTGTTGTGTTCATTTGTATTGTTAACGCCTTGAGTATCCAATCTTCTCTTGGCTGATCGGTTGGCGGGTTGGACAGTGTTGTTATGAGTGGGCAGCATTGAAATAAATCTCCAAAAAAATATACGATGTGCTTTTTTAAATGTTAAGAATTAGAGCCGCTCGATTCTCACATTTCAGAAGAATAAGGTCAATGCCGAAAATGCGGAAATGGTCAAAAGTGAATGGCGGTATCTTTGTCTCTGATCAATGGACAAGTGCGAGCGTGGATCTCAAGCTGGGGGGCTAGATCTGTTGTTTGAACCTAATGATCAAGTGGCTATCCTTTTGATATTACTGAGAAGCTTGTAAAAAAACGCTAAAAAAATCGATAATATGTATTCACCGTTAGCCGTATGTATTACTCTCTTTCAAACGCTTTAACGGTCGATTTACCGGCCGATTTAACCTGCGGGTTAACGAATCATAACGGGATCATATCTACGTCATGGGTGAGCTATGAATGTTCAAGATCAGGCTGTAAGAAAAAGGGCATTGGCGCCCAATCAGAGCTTTATTGTACAAGCGCCTGCTGGCTCAGGTAAGACCGAGCTCTTGACGCAGCGTTTTTTGACCCTGCTTCTGCATGTGCCACAAGCACCCGAGGAGGTGTTGGCGATTACGTTTACGCGTAAAGCGGCCAGTGAGATGCGCCAGCGCATTGTGGAGTCTCTAGAGCGTGCGGCTACTCAGCCTCAACCGAAGGGTGAGCCTGCTGCGACCAATTGGGCGATTGCGCGTGCGGTGCTGGCCCGTGATCAACAGATGAGCTGGCAGTTGACTGAGTCGCCGAGTCGGTTGAGAATCTTAACCATTGATGGTTTTTGTCATGCCTTGGTGAGGCAGATGCCGCTGCTGTCTGAATTGGGTGTCATTCCCACGGTGACCGAAGAGGCCCGTCGACTCTATCAGTTGGCCGCTGAGCAGACCTTAGCCCCTATTCAGCGTGCTCAACCGCAAGGCGGTGCACGTACTTCGCTGGTCAACAGTTTGAAAACCGTTTTGGGCCATCTCGATAATCAGCTGGATCGTCTGCAGTCGCTGATTGGCTCGATGTTGGCTCGGCGTGATCAGTGGTTGGCCCATATCGTTCCCTATTTTGGGCGGGGTGAGCAGTTGAGGGACCATCTTCAGAGGGCGCTTGAGGTGATTGTCGAGCAGATGTTATCGGCGCAGCTCGCGGACATCCATGCGCTGAACAGTAAAGGTGTGATCGACATAGATCTACGCTCAGTAGAGCCGTTGCTCCACTATGCCGCCGATCAGCTGCGAGGGAGCTTAAGCGCGGAAGCGTTTGATCAACACCCGTTTTCAGGGGCTTTTCATGGTGAGGCCCTTGAACCCTTACGTTTCTGGCAAGCAATGGCGCATTTATTAACCACTCAATCCAGTGGGCGCATCGGCTGGAGAAAAGGGCGCGGTGTGAATAAGCGGCTCGGGTTTTTCCCGGCCACGGCCCTTAAAAACAGTGAGGAGGCGGCTACGGCGAAAGAGAGAAAAGCGCAGCTTGTCTTAATCTTGGATGCGCTCAATGAGTCTGCGGATCACCCGATGGTGGAAGCCGCTCTGCAGGCGTTGGGTGAAATTCGCCTGCTCCCAGCGGAGCCCTATCGTGAACAGCAGTGGCGTGTTATTGAGGCACTCATTACGGTATTAATTCATGCCGTTGGTGAGTTAAAGTTGGTCTTTCAGCAAGAGGGTGAGGTTGATTTTAATGAAGTATCGATGGCGGCGCTGCGTGCCTTAGGTGATGATGAGTCACCGAGTGATTTGGCCTTAAAACTGGATTATAAAATTCAGCATATATTAATCGATGAGTTTCAAGATACCTCGATCTCCCAATTTGAGCTTCTGCGCGGCTTGACGCGTGGGTGGAGCTGTGATGACGGTCGAACGCTCTTTTTGGTGGGGGATCCCATGCAGTCGATCTACCGATTTCGTGAAGCGGATGTGAGTCTTTTTTTAAAGGCGCGCAATGAAGGGGTGGGTGACGTTGCGCTGGAATTTTTGCAGCTTAAAACCAATTTTCGTTCAGACCCTGCCGTCATCCAGTGGGTCAACCATGTGTTTCGGCAGGTCCTGCCAGAGCAAGATAACCTGGTGACCGGTGCGGTGGCTTACAGTGACTCTGTTGCTGGAAAAGCGGCGAATGATGCGGGAGATGCGGGAGATGTGGGTGTATCGGTCGATGTCAGTGCAACCGATGAACAGCAGACCGATCGGCTGATTGAGAAGATCACCCGCTATCGAAGCGCGTCACCCGATGCGTCGATCGCCATTCTCATTCGTGCTCGCACCCATGCAACCGATTTGATTCGTGCCTTGCGGCGCGCCAATATGAGCTATCAAGCGATTGAGATCGACGCATTGGCGCAGAAGCCTCTGATCATTGATCTTCTGTCATTAACGAAAGCGATCTACTTTTTATCAGACAGTGTTGCTTGGCTCTCTCTGCTCAGGGCGCCTTGGTGCGGTCTGTCGTTGCATGACTTACATCATATTGTTCAAAGCCGAGAGGCTGGTCAAGAGCCTTTGGTGTGGGAGTGCTGTTTAACCGTCGATGCCTCTATTTTGAGTGAAGAGGG
>JAYPBG010000228.1:0-6216 GCA_038124075.1 Gammaproteobacteria bacterium | reverse complement strand
GCAGGATCAACCCTGGTTGGTGGAACAGGTCTCTACACCTGAAGAGGTTCAGTTGAGTGAAGTCGCTTATGAAGCCTGCGGGGTCGGCAGTGGCTGGGGGGGGTATACGGATCAGCTCAGTGCTCGACTGGCAACGGCTGACATAACGTTGAGCCAGATTGAGCAAGCGTGGCACTGTCACGCTCAGGACGTCGGTTCACTCGCCATACCCGCTGTCAATGCTGGGCACTGTATAGCGCCTGAAGAAGCCCTGCCTGTTTATCTGCGTGATAATGTTGCTAAGAAGCGCTCGGACAATAAGGGTTAACAGAGCAGGTGTAGAAAACAAAACCGTTGCACAGTAGGAGCGGCTCGTAAACCATAGCAAGGCGGAATCAGTGGATATTTTTCAAGCTATATTTTTGGCCCTTTTGCAGGGGCTGACAGAGTTTCTACCTATTTCCAGTTCGGCGCATCTTATCTTGCCCTCTAAGATTTTGCAGTGGCCCGATCAAGGGCTTGCGTTTGATGTAGCGGTTCATGTGGGTACTCTTTTAGCGGTTATGATCTATTTTCGTCAAGTGGTTGGCGATATGTTTCGAGGGGTGGGGCAGAGTCTTGTGGAGCGGCGGTGGAACAGCGATGCGCGTTTAGCCTCTGCTGTGGTCGTGGGTGTATTGCCTGCATGTCTATTGGGTCTGATTTTTGACGCTTTTATAGAAGAGCATCTTCGCTCCATCACGGTCATTGCTGCAACGACCATTGGGTTTGGCATTCTGCTGGGTTTTGCTGATTGGCGGCATAACCGAATGAGTCGTTCGATCCCCTCGTTAGAAACCGTTGAACCTGTATTAAAAGTGACACTGACGGCTGCGCTGTTGATTGGTTTTGCGCAAGCGCTGGCGCTGATACCCGGTACATCGCGCAGTGGTATTACCATTACGGCCGCTCTGTTGCTGGGGTTCTCTCGAGACAACGCTGCACGTTTCTCATTTCTCTTATCAATACCCTTGATACTGGCTGCGGGTGCTATGAAAACCTGTCAATTGATGATGGAGACAGCGCCTGTTGATTGGGGTGTGATCTTAACAGGCACTTTGGTTGCGGGCGTCAGTGCGTATCTGTGCATACATTGGTTTTTGAAACTTCTTGACCGTATCGGCATGATGCCTTTTGTTATCTATCGGCTGCTCTTGGGTGGCCTCTTGCTTGTGCTGTTTTAGCGCTACCCGGCTAAAACTGGAAAATTTGTCTCTTATGGCCAATCCTTAATAAAATATATTAATAAGAGAGGGCACTTTTGGGCTTTTTTAGCTTTTAAAGTGCAGGTAAGGTGATAAAATGACCAGGTGTCCCCAGGAGAAGCTTGACCGGTTGATTGGTTTTTTTGGTGGCGATTGATGATAATTGATAACAAATAGGCAGTTTAAAAAAATTTTTAGCTAAGTACTCGTTAAGTTATAAAAGTGACAGTGATTCGATACTAATGACCAATATTTATCCAAGTGGGCAGGGTGCATATGGTCGGTTATCAGATGCTAGGCATACTCATGGAGCCGGTGCGTCTAAACATACCCGATCAAAAGCCATTACTAGCCCGGTTGAAGCCCCAAAAGATGTGCAGCGTGAGCGAGGTTCTCAAAGCCAGAGAGAGCAAGCGCTCTCTGTCGACCTTAAAAAAAGGTCGGATGGTGAAGGCCGTCAGCGCGAAGGCGCCTCTTTTTATCGTTATCGTTCAGCTCATGAGCTGCCTTACTACCAAAGAAAAGCCACCGCTCTCTATCAACAAAACCAGGAGGCGGCGCACACTCAGGCGGCTCGCGATGGTGGCGTTGAGCTTCTTAAGACCACCATCGACTTTCACGTATAGTCGCTTTCACATAACCGGATGCGTTATACGCTGAATGGATCCAGCTTTTTCTCCAGCATGATACGTTGTAAGACTGCATAGTCTGGCATGCCGTTGACGTAAGGTGGGTAGTCTTCGCCCTGAATCAGCGGTGCAAAGTACTCGCGTGCTGCTTCCGTGATACCAAAGCCATCGCTGCTGATAAATTCCTCGGGCATCATCTTCTCAACATTAGCGACGTCACTGAGTGGGGCCTCACCGATGGACCAACGGTAGGGGCTGCTCTGCTCTCGTACAATCACCGGCATGACGGCATTTTTACCGGCAAGCGCAAACTCGACGGCGGCCTTCCCTACGGCATAGGCTTGCTCAACATCGGTTTTTGAGGCGATGTGTCGTGCTGATCGCTGAAGGTAGTCGGCGACGGCCCAGTGGTATTTATAGCCGAGTGCAGACTTAATTTGATTGGCGATGACGGGGGCGACGCCGCCCAGTTGAGCATGACCAAACGCATCTTTGAGCCCACTCTCTGAAAGGAAGCGGCCATCGGGGTAGCGAGCACCTTCGGAGACCACGATAACACAATAGCCACAGTGCTCAACGGTCTCTTGAACGCGCGCCAGAAAGCGTTCCTGGTCAAATTCTACTTCGGGCAAGAGAATGATGTGGGGGGGCTGCTCGGCGATTGTTTTGGCTACGCCCGCTGCCGCGGCAATCCAGCCGGCATGCCGGCCCATGACTTCCAAAATAAACACTTTGGTTGATGTATCGCACATGGAGGCAATGTCCAGTGCGGCTTCTTGTGTTGATATCGCAACATATTTGGCTACAGAGCCAAATCCGGGGCAGGTGTCTGTAATAGGGAGGTCATTGTCGACCGTTTTGGGCACGCCGATGCAGGTGATGGGGTACCCCATGGTTTGACTGAGTTGGGAGACTTTGTGGGCGGTGTCTTGAGAATCGCCTCCACCATTGTAAAAAAAGTAACCAATATTGTGCGCCTCAAAAACTTTGATTAGCCGTTCATATTGAGCCCTGTTCTCTTCAAGGCTTTTTAGCTTATAGCGGCAGGAGCCGAAGGCGCCGCCGGGTGTATGCCGTAACTTGGCGATGGTTTCGGCCGATTCATGGCCGGTATCGATTAACTCTTCTCGAAGAGCCCCTAGTATTCCGTTGTGACCCGCATATACTGTACCCATGGTGTCACTGTGAGTGCGTGCTGTTTCAATGACACCGCATGCTGTCGCGTTGATAACGGCGGTTACGCCGCCTGACTGTGCATAAAAAGCGTTTTTAGGGGCGTTTTGGTGTGTGGACATGGTGAAACAGGCTCCTCTATTTTGGGCAAATGTATCTGTTTGTGTGTCTTTAAGCGTGTTTAATGCAGATCACGGGATGCTTGTAGCGTATGTGCGCCCATCATACTGAAAAACGCTTCGAATCGGAAGCAGGTAGGTGGGTAGGGTCAACGGTGATTGGGTCGTTTAGGTTGTCACTGGAGCGTCTGAGCTAAGTGACAAAGGTGGGTTGTCAGGTTAATTACAGGTTTTATTCATAGTATGTGGGCATTAATACAGTTTTATTGGGGTATCTGTACATTTAAGATTGGGCCAGAACGTACGCCGGCTTACCCCGCGTTTATGGTGATGATAACGGCGGCTTTTTTCCTTTTTAATGTATTCATACGAGTATGGATCATCGACACCTCTTTGGCTCAAGCGGTTGTCGGTACAACCCTTGTGACCGGGGTGCTGGTCGGTATGGTATGGGCGCTGCTGCGCTTTAAGCAGCTGACGGCACGCCTTAATGCGACGGTGGGTGCGCTGTTGGGGCAGGATCTTTTTCTAGGTGTTTTGACGCTGCCACTGCAGATCTCCATTGTCAGTGATGAGCCTTGGGGTATGAGCTTAATGATGATTTTAATGGTCTACTGTTGGGATCTTGCAATAAAAGGGGCTATTTTACGTAGAGCGCTCAATGTGGGGCCTCTGTTAGGCATGTGCACTGCGCTGATGATGTTGCTGCTGGCCGTCTATGCCGAGACCACATGGGTGATCAGCCACTCCGATGAGAGGCCTGCAACCGTCCAGCAAAATTTGGAGCCTGCAGAGGTTCATAAGCACAGAGGAAGCGATTAAACATGCATGTTCATATATTGGGTATTTGTGGAACCTTTATGGGCAGTTTGGCCCTGCTGGCCAGAGCTCTGGGGCATACCGTTTCAGGCAGTGATGAGCATGTCTACCCACCAATGAGTACTCAGCTTCGAGAGCAGGGGATTGACCTAATTGAAGGGTATGAGCATGATCGATTAACGCCTGAACCGGATCTGGTGATTGTGGGTAATGCCATGTCGCGCGGTAAACCTGTGGTCGAGCGGTTGTTGAACAGCCATATCAATTATGTGTCAGGCCCCCAGTGGCTGGCGCAAGAGGTGTTATCTAAGCGCTGGGTGTTGGCTGTGGCGGGTACGCATGGGAAAACGACCACATCCAGCATGTTGGCGTGGGTATTACGCTATGCGAACCTCAACCCGGGTTACCTTATTGGTGGGATTCCAAAAAATTTCTCCGTTTCGGCCGAGCTGGGTGATGCTCCGTTTTTTGTGGTTGAAGCGGATGAGTATGACAGCGCGTTCTTTGATAAGCGCTCCAAGTTTGTTCACTACCGGCCTCGTACCGCGATACTGAATAATTTGGAGTTTGACCATGCTGATATTTTTCCAAATCTGGAGGCGATTAAAACGCAGTTTCACCATTTGGTACGGACGGTGCCTGAAAATGGATTGATTGTCAGGCCTGAGGCGGATGGCCATTTGCGTTCTGTTCTTGAGCAGGGGTGCTGGACGCCGGTAGAGACCTTCACTATTGCAGCGGGTGCAGCTGGAGCAGGGGAAGGCGGATGGTCTGCGCATTTGACTGAGCCAGATGGCTCAAAATTTGACGTTCTGCATTGCGGTAAAAAAGTGGCTGATGTGGCGTGGGATTTGACAGGGCTTCACAGTGTTCATAATGGCCTGGCCTGTATGCTGGCGGCACGCCATGCCGGTGTACCCATGAGCGTGGCTGCCGCCGCGCTCAGCGAGTTTCAGAGTGTGAAGCGTCGTATGGAGGTGATCTACTCCGATGACAAGGGTATCACGGTGTATGATGATTTTGCACATCATCCGACAGCGATTCAGATGACATTGGAGGGGTTGCGAGCCCGTGTACAGCGATTGGGGCGGGATGGCCGTATTATGGCAATCATTGAACCTCGCTCTAATACCATGAGGCAAGGTGTTCATCAAGATGAGCTGTTAAAGTCGGTTCAAGAGGCTGATCGTACCGTGTGGTTTAAATCGCCCGATATCGACTGGGATATAGAGGCTATTTTACATCAACCTCAGCAAAGCTCGGAAGTGGTTGATTCACTGGCATCCATTGTTCGCCGTACCGCAGAGTGGGTGAGGCCAAATGATCATGTTGTGATTATGAGTAATGGAGGCTTTGGTGGTGTGCACAAAAAAATAGTGGTGGCTTTGGCGTCCTCTGCTCGCACTCTTTAAGTACTCTCAAATACCCTCTAAATACTTGCTAAAAAAGAAGATAGCTTGCCAAATAAAAAGTACATAACATGACATGACACGTTTCTATCGGTCGTTAAGAGGCTAAGATCTCACTTTTGGGTCAGTTCGGATATGTCTGAAATTATACTCTATACTGGTCAGTAAGTGTTTCGATTTTAATAGATTCTCGTCTCTCGGGTGCAACAGAAATAATGAACTCTCAATCTAAAGAATCCATAAGCAATGTTGATATTGAGCATATAAAAGATAAGATAAATCAAATTGTTAGGCATTCGGCCTTGGATAGGGTTGAGCTTCATTCGCGAAAAAGTGGTTTTGAGCTTGAAGAGGTTTCGGATCCCTGCTGTGTGGGTCAGGTGCTCGGAAGCTGGATGTCTATTATATTGGTGAGTGGAGAGCCGATTCGTATAACATTAAAATTCCATTTTGATCGTAGCAGCGCTGGTTTTATGTCCCCAAAGCTCTATGGTGTCGATACTGTCGATCAGATAGCAGATGGCCAATTGGTTGATTTTTTTAAAGAGCTGTCCAATTTGACAGCGGGTAATATGATTAAAATATTTAAAGAGGTGGGGATACCTTTAGGTATTAGTCTTCCTTTGTGTACCCGGGGTTTTAATGAGATATTTTCAGATTATAAGGCTGAAGAGAGTCCCATCATAAAATACAGTGATATATGGCAGCTCTCTTTGGGTGAGTTGAGCTTTTCTGGAACGGTCATGGTAGAGATACTCAAAGTTGAGGAGCTGAAAAACCTTATAGATTATGAGCTTGACGCTTCGGATGACCATGGGGAGTTTGGTCTATTATGAGTAATATT
>JAYPBG010000227.1:3063-6226 GCA_038124075.1 Gammaproteobacteria bacterium | reverse complement strand
CGCAGCTAACGTACAATATTATAAAGACGCCAATACGCCTACCAATTTCAAATCCACTGGCACCAATGTAAAAAATGAATCTTCTAGCAAAAGTAAAGCACAACAGTTGAAAGATTTTATTTATGATCTCTGTTATTTTCCAGACCAGATGAGCCCATGGCTCCTTCCCGCCTACATTAGAGGCAAACACATTGTTGCCAATGATCATATCGATGTTATCTTTGCGACAGGATCTCCATGGACATCTCTCATTATTGGGTACCTTATTAGTAAAGCTACTGGCAAACCACTCATTGCCGATTTTAGAGACCCATGGAACAACAACCCTTTTCACCAATCAAAGGGTAGGTGGTTAGATAAGCTCGCCAAACGTCTAGAGAAAAAGGTTGTAGAGCATGCATCTTCTGTTTCACTAAACACTGAACCCTTGTTGGATGAATTTTTACGCCGCTACCCAACACAACCGAAAGATCACTTTTTTGTTATGCCCAATGGATTTGATAGCGCTGATTTTAATGATCTGTTGAACATCAATGTTGAGACCAACAAGAACCTGCTTACACTTTGCCATGCAGGCTTTTTATATGGGGTACGTGATCCAGCCGTATTACTGGATGCCATTAAAGTTGCGAACAAAAAGGTAAAAGAGAGAGGGCTTAAAATTCGATTTCATCAAATAGGCGATATCGAACTCGCTTACAATCTTCATGAACGTTATGCAAGCATGATCAGCGATGGTTCCTTAATACTAGACCCACCAAAACCTTACCAAGACTGCTTATCGGTTTTAAAAAAGGCTGACTGGGTTGTGAATGTTCAGCCGGCCACCCATAGCCAAGTACCCTCAAAACTCTATGATTACTTAGCAATTAAGCTTCCTATACTGAATATTACACCAGAAGATGGCGCACTCGGCCGCATTGTTAAGAAACATAATTTAGGTGAACTGTTTGGTTTCGATGATAAAGATGCACTTGCGGAGAAATTAGAAAAAATCGCCTTAAAAAAGAGAAATAGCGAACCGTTTAAAGGCTATCCAAACCGAAACATATTTGATTCCAACATCATAACCCATGACCTTGCCAAACGTATAAAAAACATCTGCTCCTAAAGCATACCCGTTAATAACGGGTATGCATAAAGATGTAAGGCCTTAAATAGCTTATACAGATGAACTGACTTTCCTTCTTAATAGACGGGCTATCTCCTGATACAACAGGTGACGACTAATTTTTAAAGATAGAATCCATACAGGTGGTAACACACAAGCAATAACTAAAACAGGTATCCAATAGTTAGCCCCATTAAAATCGACTGACATACTTATCAAATAGGTTACAATCCAACAAACAGCGGTGACAAGAACATTAGGAATCCATGCCTTCGCAAACCTCTTCCAATCAAGCCCTATACATCGAGCCAAAACGCAGGTTGTAATTATTACCTCAAGAAACCCAATCCCAATAAAGGCCACAGCCACCCATTCCAACCCATATGGATAGGCTAGAATAACACCAGAAAAAAAGAGCCCGAACATAGCCCCTTCTTTAATAACCATAATTTTCTCTTTTCCAGAGGCTGTCATGAGGGCATTGGAAAGCCAATGAATTGAACGTAGCATACCCCAGAAAGCCAACAAAGACGCTAAAGGCGCCGCCGCATCCCACTGATCCCCAAAAAATAGCCTTATGGTAGGAGCACTGGCCAGACTAGCAACGGCCAATACCGGCCATACCATACCACTCAACAACACACTGGCACGCGTATAAGCCCAACCCATGTCATTTCCACTTCTTTTTGTTTCCGAAAGATAGGGAAGAGCAACAGGGTTGATGCCCATCATAAGTGATTGGGAAAGGAATTCAATAAAGCCAAGACCACGGGAGTAGATACCCACTTCCACAGTCGTTCCCACTTTACCAATCACCATATCAGGCGCAGTGACAATAGCTTTTTTAAACAAATTCGTAAGAGAAGAGAAAATACCAAAGCTTATTATACCTCCCAAATTTCTAAAAGAGGGTTGCCAAGGTGTATTGGGCGGCCAGAATAATATAATTATTATAAACTCAACTAAAATAGAAAGTGTATGGCCCCAAGCAAGAGCGTAATAGCTATAGTCCAAAAGAATCAAGCCTACTGTACTCAACAGACCAACAACTGTGGCAATCAACTTAATGATAAATAGAATTTTAAATTTAAACTCACGCGTAAGTAGCGCTGTAGGAATACTGACAAAAGGTGCCAAAAAGAAGCTAACAGATAGTATTCTAAATACATTAGTCACCTCCGTCAGTTCGTAGAATCTTGCAACAGAAGGAGCTACCAAATATATTACCAGCCCAAGCCCCCAAGATATTATAATGGTCAACCCAAGTGCCGAGCGTATTTTATCTACCGGGATATCCCTTTCTCGCACAAGATAAGACCCAGCCCCAAGCAGTCTAAATTCACTCATCACCATAACAATAGCGCTTGCGATGGCAAATATTCCGATCTCACCAGGCGTTAACAGCCTAGCAATCACCATTGCTGACACCAATCCCATAATCTTCATAATATAACGAGAAGCAGAAGAATATACCACCGCCTGCCGGACATTCGTCATAAACTAGCCTTTTAAATCATTAAACAATATCAGCTATCATAAAAATGATAGCCTTTATAAACACCTATTATACAGAGAGATATAATTATTCGACATAGATGCAGAAGAAAATCCATTCAGGAATCTATAACGACCTTGAGCACCAAATAATTTTAAATGTTCGGCATTATCACGAAGCTTGATCATTGCATCAGAAAAAAGCATCGCATCATCTGTTGGCGTAATATAGCCCGTCTCTCCATGCTTTACAATTTCAGGATTACCACCCACATCCGTCACCACAGCGGGAACCCCCAAGCTCATTGCCTCCAAAAGTGTCATAGAAGTACCTTCAGTATGTGAAGACAAAAGAAAAAGATTCATTGCTGCAAGATAATTGACAGGATTATCAATAAAACCTGTAAAAATAATACGATCACTAAGATTAAGTGATTGCGCTAGCTCTTCAAGCATTTTGCGATCAGGACCATCCCCAACCATCAAAAGCCAGCTATCTTTATGAACATTATGAAAAGCTTGAAATGCTCTTAACATCATAACCTGATTCTTAACTGG
>JAYPBG010000227.1:0-3053 GCA_038124075.1 Gammaproteobacteria bacterium | reverse complement strand
CAACCGAGAGACGGTACCAACAATAAAACCATCTTCAGGAATACCACGCTCGCTCTTGACTGATAGCACTTTCTCTTTAGAACAGACCAAATCTTTAATGCCATTATAAATTATTTCTATTTTATCTTTTGGAATAAATTCGTAACATGACAGCGCATTTTTAGTTGATTCTGAAATCGCTACGACTGCAGGCGTCATGCGCGATATAATAGCATTAACAAGCATCGCCTTATATCGATATCGGTCTGGATAGAACCGGCCATGCTCAGTAAACACCACCTTTGCACCTGTCGAAAGCGCACTTAAAAATCCATACAAATAGGGAGTATATTGGTGGCAGTGAACAATATCAAACTTGCCTTCTTGTATTATTTTTCTTATAGAAAAAACTAAACGCCAATCGAAACCGCGGGCTCTTTTTATAGACTGGACCACAACACCTTGATCTTGTAACTCCAACCCTATGCTGCCAACATAACCATCAATACAAATAATTTCGGAAAAGATATTATGCTCACTCATTTCCATTATTAATTGACGAATAACCTGTTCCGTTCCACCTATCCCCATATTAAAGGTAAGGTGTAAAACTCGATTTAGCTGCTTAGGACCTCTCATACCGCTGACTCTCTGCGTTGGCAAACGATTTCTCTACGCCTATTTATCCCATGAAAAACCCGCACCATTCCAAATAACGAAAAAACAATAAGAGCAATTGGCATTACCCATTTAAGAATATAGGAAATCTCTTCAAATATATATCGCTTTTTCATAAAACTGTATGCATCATCAAATACTGTATAAGATCTATAATATGCATTCAAAAGAAAATCTACTTCTTTATCCGAATACCCTTTTATTCGATAAATGTCACGCACAGATTCAGGGTCGAATACAAGTGACTCTAAATCTACCCCCAAAGAAACACCAAAATCTGGGTCCAACAATAATCCAGCTCCCTTTTCATCGAAATACTCCAAGATCACATGACCCTGAAAAGAAATTATCTGATTGGGTATATCATAAAGGTCCAATATACTACTCAATGTAGTTGCGGCATCTCCACAGATACCTATACCACGAAGAATATTACGCTTGTAGTTAGAGAAGTGATACCGCTCAAACTGAGGCAAATTAGAGAATTTACCCAATGCATACAAAAAGTAGTTTTCCCATATTGGAATCAATTGTCGAAAAAGCACTGGGTCCACTCTTTCCCAGTCAACGTGCACTAAACTTTTATTAACCAACAAATTTGCGAGCTTCGACAATTCTGATCGACTCTCCACTCCTCGCAAAGCCTCAATTTCCGACATGCTTTCAGAGTAACTTAGGACTTGATCGGGTACAAACCTTAATTTTTCTGGATCTGAGATCAGCTCTGGGTATCTAAGCGTCTGGGTCAATCCAAATAGATTAATACCCATTAAGCTCAGCCCAATCGAGAAAACGATTGAGAAAATCAAAACTTCAAGTTTCTCTATATATCTCATGGGCACTCATGTATCCATATTGTATTCTTTCCACCATAGCTCAAAAGCAAGCATACTCCATAGCTCTTGAGTATGATGGCTGTGGCCGCTCATATGCTGACTCCAAATACGCCTCACCTCTTTCATATCAAAGCAGTTAGCCAAACCTCCCTGATCACTGCTAAAAGCTTGGTTGGCGATTGGATAAATCTCATTGCGCATCCAATCTGAAAGGGGCACCGAAAACCCCATTTTTTTTCTATAAAGAATATCCTTAGGAAGCAAATTAGAAAACGACTCTTTTAAAATATATTTCTTCTCTTTACCTTTTAGTTTTAGCGCCGCCGGAATACTTGCAGCATACTCAACAACACGATAGTCTAAAAGGGGTGCGCGCGTCTCCAACGAGTTAGCCATACTCATGCGATCAACTTTAACCAGAATATCTCCAGGTAAATACATCTTAATATCCGTGTAGAGGATTTTAGAAAGATGGTCCTCTGCAGCAGCTTTATTATAATACTTGCAAGTGATATCACCTGGATCATAGCTTCTGGTTTCACTCGCCAGCTCACCTTTTACCAATCGCTCCCACAAAGAGGGCCTAAAAAAACAATTTGTCATGTAAAAAGCGTAATCTGAATTTAACGCCATTGTATTGAGTAACGTTTGCCCCTTTCTCGACAAAGAGTGATTTATTCTTCCTAGAATGGATGAAAATACTGGGAAAAGGTGATGCCGGATAACACCTGGAATTATAGATCTCATACGATTTTCAACATCATCTATACGATATTTACTGTAACCTGCAAAATTTTCATCGCCACCATCTCCAGCCAATGCTACAGTAACCTCTTTCCTCGCCAACTGTGATACGAAATAAGTTGGGACAAAAGAGGGATCAGCAAACGGTTCATCAAAAAATTTCGCTATATCTACAAGATTATCGGAAACACTTTCTTTTACTGTAAATTCATAATGTTCAGTTCCAAATAGTGTAGCAATCTGCTGAGCATATTTTACCTCATCAAATTTCCTTGAATCAAAGCCAATGGCACACGTCTTCACAGGGCTATCAACACTCTTTGACATCAAACCCACTATCGCGCTTGAATCTACACCACCACTTAAAAATGCTCCTAAAGGCACATCACTGATCATTCTAAGCTTTGTAGCATCATCAATTAGCTCATAGAGCCCATGCCGTATATCGTCAATTTTATTTGGAAGGACATGATCAAAACGTACATCCCAATATTGAAACTGTTTAACATAAATACCATCTGTTTTAAGCCAATAACCAGGAGGAAGCTTATATAGGTTTTCAAATACAGTCTTTGGATCTGGAATATATTGGTAGGCAAAAAAGTCTTTTACGGCCTCATGATTTATTTTTTTTACAAAAAAAGGCAATCTCATTAGTGCCTTTATTTCCGAGCCAAATGCAAAGTTGCCAGCATAATTATAGAAATAGAGAGGTTTTTTTCCTAATCGGTCTCGGGCTAAAAAAAGTTCCTTTTCTAGAGTATCCCAAATTGCAATCGCAAACATTCCATTTAGTCGGTCTAAACATTTATGACC
>JAYPBG010000226.1:2478-6231 GCA_038124075.1 Gammaproteobacteria bacterium | reverse complement strand
GTGACCAGCCGATCCTGTATCGGGTGCTCGCGCTCCTGGCGCTCGCATTGGTTGCAGGCTGGGTGGCCTCGCTCACGCAGAAGGGCGGCGACTTTCTGACCCTGGTCAAAGGGTCGCGAACCGAGATTCGCAAGGTGGTGTGGCCGACAAGACAGGAAACAACGCAAACCACGCTGGTCGTTTTGTTGGTTGTGGTAATTATGTCGCTAATACTGTGGGCATTGGACTCGTTGCTAGGTTATCTAATTTCAGGCTTCATTGGCTGAGGAGAAAAGATCATAATGGCCAAAAAGTGGTACGTAGTGCACGCGTATTCCGGCTTTGAGAAACAGGTGCAGCGATCCCTTGAAGAGAGAGTTAAGCTCGCGTCGCTTGAAGATAAGTTTGGAAAAATATTGGTTCCAACTGAAGAAGTGGTTGAGATGAAAGCGGGGCAGAGGCGGAAGAGCGAGCGGAAGTTCTTTCCGGGGTATGTTCTCGTTGAAATGGATATGGATGATGAGTCATGGCACTTGGTGCGTGACTGCCCCAAAGTAATGGGTTTTATTGGTGGTACAGCGGATCGTCCTGCGCCTATCAGTGATGCTGAAGCCAGCGCAATACTGAACAGGGTGGAAGACAGTACTGAAAAGCCAAAACCGAAGACACTCTTTGAACCGGGTGAAGTTGTTCGCGTAATTGATGGACCTTTTGCTGACTTTAATGGTGTGGTGGAAGAGGTGAATTACGACAAGAGTCGGTTGCAGGTGGCTGTTTTGATATTTGGTCGCTCTACGCCTGTAGAGTTAGAGTTTAGCCAGGTCGAAAAAGGCTAACCAAAGGCACAGCTTTAGGTTGAGAAACCATTAATAAACTATGCCTAAAAGAAGATACAGGTCATATGTTGTAGGTCAAAGAAACCAATAACCATATGCATTGTATGGGCGCCCTCAATATGAGGGCATAAAAAGATAATCTACAGATGGGGAGCTGAGTTTGTTCAGCGCTTGGACCCGGAGTTGATAAGTTATGGCAAAGAAGGTACAAGCCTATATAAAGCTGCAAGTCGCAGCTGGGCAAGCTAACCCAAGTCCACCCGTTGGTCCAGCCCTTGGTCAACATGGTGTTAATATAATGGAGTTCTGTAAAGCGTTTAACGCTCAGACCCAGCAGTTTGATGCGGGAATGCCAATCCCTGTGGTCATTACTGTTTATAATGACAGAAGTTTTACGTTTATCCTAAAAACCCCACCTGCAAGCGTACTGTTGAAAAAGGCTGCAGGGCTTAAAAAGGGTAGTGGTGAGCCAAATAAAAATAAAGTCGGCACGGTAAATCGGCAGCAGCTTGAAGAGATTGCTACGACAAAAATGCCTGATTTGACTGCATCGGATATGGATGCTGCGGTTCGAACTATTGCTGGCTCTGCACGTAGCATGGGCTTGAATGTTGAAGGTATATAGGGGGTTACTGTGGCAAAGCAAGGTAAACGATTAAAGGAGATCCGCGCCAAAGTGGATAAGTTAAAAGCTTATCCAGTAAGTGAAGCGGTTGAGTTATTAAATGAGCTGTCAAAGGTTAAGTTTTCGGAATCTTTTGATGTCGCCGTAAATCTTGGTGTTGATCCTCGTAAATCAGATCAAGTTGTTCGTGGTGCCAGTGTATTGCCGCACGGTACTGGAAAGACGGTTCGCGTTGCTGTATTTGCACAAGGTGCAAAGGCTGAAGAGGCTCAAGCTGCTGGAGCAGACATTGTCGGCTTTGATGATTTGGCAGAAAGTATTCAAAAGGGTAATTTGGATTTTGATGTCGTTATTGCCAGCCCAGATGCGATGCGTGTCGTGGGTAAACTTGGTCAAATATTGGGCCCTAGAGGCTTGATGCCTAACCCTAAAGTAGGCACAGTTACCCCAGATGTTGCGACAGCCGTGAAGAGTGCTAAGTCAGGTCAGGTTCGTTATAGAACAGACAAAGCCGGTATTATTCACTGCAGTATTGGTAAAGTAGGCTTCGAGGCAAACTCCATTAAAGAGAATCTTGAGCACTTGCTGGCAGATTTAAAGAAAGCTAAGCCTGCATCATCTAAAGGTGCTTACATGAAGAAGATTACATTATCCACGACCATGGGGCCAGGGATAATGGTTGATTTATCGACGCTTGCTATATAACTGTTTTGTATAGTTTAAGACTGAACTTGGCCAGGCACGTATTTAGAAAGTAATTTAATACGTTCTGGCCAATACGCTGTTATTTATACTTTTTAAAGATCAGCGTCTAAGACCGTAGGTGCCTTAGGCTTAATATAACCGCCTACGTAGACGTGGTTGCCGGTCCTTATTTCTTCCGAAATAGATCAATGCTTTGCACTTGCACCACGTTAAGTTTGAGCTGTGGATTGTCCATGGTTCGGATCTATTGCGTCACAAAATGGCCTTTGAGGAAACCTTGAGTCCTTTATAAAGCATATAAAGTTTATAAAGTGAATGACTTATTACGGTAGCTCTTAGGGGTAGCGATGTGGCGCTAATGGGTAAATGGCTTAAGTTGAATGGCTTAAATTTGGAGGAAAATCTTGTGGCATTAAGGTTAGAAGATAAGAAAGCAATAGTTGCTGAAATGAGCGAACATGCAGCCAGCGCTTTATCTGCCGTAGTAGCCGACTATCGAGGTTTGACTGTTACTGATTTGACGGAGCTGCGTAAGCTGGCTCGTGAGCAATCTGTACTTCTGAAGGTCGTCAGAAATACGTTGGCAAAACGAGCGGTTAAAGGAACTGAGTTTGAGTGTTTAAATGATGCTCTGACTGGTCCAACCATTATTGCTCTGTCAAAAGAGGACCCTGGTGCAGCTGCAAGGCTGTTTAAAGAGTTCTCTAAGGAACATGATAAGCTTGAGGTGAAAGCGCTCGCTATCGGTGGTAAATCGTACGGTGCTGAAGACATCGATGTTCTGGCTAAGCTACCAACTCGAGAGCAAGCACTTGCAACTGTTGCACAGTTACTGCAAGCGCCTGCAACGAAATTGGTACGTACCCTCAATGAGGTACCAGGAAAACTGGTTAGAACATTGGCCGCTATTAAAGAGCAAAAGGAGCAAGCAGCGTAAACCATTTTGTTTTGGATTTACGGATTGAAGTTCTGACTTTCATTTGAAAAAATTTTGACTACAGTATAGATAGGAGAATAAGTGATGGCACTTACTAAAGATGATATTTTAAACGCAATTGCAGAAATGAGCTTGATGGATATTGTTGAGTTGATTGAAGCGATGGAAGAGAAGTTTGGTGTTTCAGCTGCAGCAGCAGTAGCCGTAGCTGCACCTGCTGGTGACGCTGGTGGTGCTGGACAAGCTGAGCAGACAGAGTTTGATGTAATTCTTTCTAGTTTTGGTGATAATAAAGTTCAAGTCATCAAGGCAATCCGAGGAATTACTGGACTGGGTCTGAAAGAAGCTAAAGGCCTTGTTGAGGGTGCGCCTGCACCTGTTAAAGAAGGTGTTAGCAAGGATGAGGCTGAAGATGTGAAGAAGCAGCTAGAGGAGGCTGGAGCCCAAGTCGAAATCAAATAGGTAGTGTTGTAGTTTTTACCTAGATATAACGACAGCTGTATTGGCTGGCAATCTGAGTATTGCCAGCCTTTTCTTGTTTGTAAATTAGATCGTAAATTAGATCATTATTGAAAACAGATGATCTAATTGGACTTAATGTAACGTATTTCAATCAAGTTGGTGTTAATTTAATCATTTGAGGAAACCAGATGGCATACTCTTTCACTGAT
>JAYPBG010000226.1:0-2468 GCA_038124075.1 Gammaproteobacteria bacterium | reverse complement strand
GAGAAGAAACGTATCCGAAAAGACTTTGGTAAATTACCGGATGCCATGGAAGTCCCCTATCTGCTAGCGATTCAGATCGATTCCTACGAGAGATTTCTGCAAGCAGGCTTGGGTAGTGATGAAGAGCGCAAAGATGAAGGCCTTCAAGCGGCGTTTAAATCAGTCTTCCCCATTGTAAGCTATTCCGGGAATGCTGCGCTCGAGTTTGTTGATTATAAGCTTGGAACACCGATTTTCGATGTTAAAGAGTGTCAATTGAGAGGTGTAACCTATGCGGCACCTATGCGGGTTAAGATTCGTCTCATTATTTATGATAAAGAGTCCTCAAATAAGGCAATAAAAGATATTAAAGAACAAGAAGTCTATATGGGTGAACTCCCGTTAATGACGGAAAACGGTACGTTTGTTATCAATGGTACCGAGCGAGTAGTGGTATCGCAGCTTCACCGCTCCCCGGGTGTGTTTTTTGATCATGATAAAGGTAAAACACACTCATCAGGAAAGCTGCTTTATTCAGCTAGAGTCATCCCCTATCGTGGTTCATGGTTGGACTTCGAGTTTGATGCAAAAGATTTAGTGTATGTTCGGATCGATCGCCGAAGAAAGCTACCGGCGACCATCCTTCTTCGTGCTTTGGGTTATGAGCCTGAAGAAATTTTGGACATGTTTTTCGAAACAAACCGTTTCTTTGTTCAAGATGATGAGTTCAAATTAGAGCTTATCCCAGATCGCTTGAGAGGTGACACGGCGATTTTTGATATCTTGGATGGTGATGAGGTGATCGTTAAAACAGGTCGCCGCATTACCGCCAAGCACATTAGGCAAATCCAGAAGGCGGGTATTACTCAGCTGAGCGTCCCTGATGACTACTTACTTGGAAAAGTTATCGCAAAAAATCTGATCGATGCGAATACGGGTGAGATCATCTGTGAATGCAATACTGAAATAACGGCTGAGGTCGTAGAGAAGATTAAAGCGCATGAACTCAAAGAGTTAGAGACGCTTTTTGTAAATGATCTTGATAGAGGTCCTTTCGTATCGGACACACTGGCTGTTGATCCCTGCAAAGTTCAAACAGATGCATTAGTAGAAATCTATAGAATGATGCGCCCGGGTGAGCCACCTACAAAAGATGCTGCAGAAAGCCTGTTTAAGAACCTATTCTTTGCAGCTGAGCGGTATGATTTATCAGCTGTTGGGCGTATGAAGTTTAATAGGCGCTTAGTGAGAAAGAATTCTATCGGAGAGGGCGTTCTTTCAAGGGAAGATATTGTTGATGTATTAAAAACCTTAATTAATATTCGAAATGGTATTGGTGTTGTAGATGATATAGACCATTTAGGCAACCGTAGAATCCGTTCTGTTGGTGAAATGGCCGAAAACCAATTCCGAGTAGGCCTGGTGCGGGTTGAGAGGGCCGTTAAAGAACGGCTAAGCTTGGCCGAATCGGAAGGGCTTATGCCTCAAGACCTTGTTAATGCAAAGCCTGTTGCCGCTGCTATTAAAGAGTTCTTTGGATCCAGTCAGCTTAGCCAATTTATGGATCAAAATAACCCGCTTTCTGAGATAACTCATAAGCGGCGTGTATCTGCACTTGGGCCAGGTGGTTTAACCCGGGAGCGTGCTGGGTTTGAGGTTCGAGACGTTCATGCGACGCATTATGGCCGTGTTTGCCCAATTGAAACGCCTGAAGGCCCTAATATCGGGCTCATTAACTCGTTGGCCTCTTTTGCGCGTACAAATGATTATGGTTTTTTAGAGAGCCCTTATAGAAAGGTCGTGGATGGCAAGGTTACATCTGAAATAGATTATTTGTCAGCCATTGAGGAGAGTGAATATAGCATCGCACAATCGAATGCGCGACGTGATAAAGATGGTAAATTGCTTGATGACCTTGTGCCTGTGCGCCATAAAAATGAGTTTACCTTAACGCAGGTAGAGAATGTTCAGTATATGGATGTTTCACCTCGTCAGGTAGTGTCTGTTGCGGCTTCATTGATTCCATTTTTGGAGCATGATGATGCTAACCGCGCATTGATGGGGTCTAACATGCAGCGCCAAGCGGTGCCTACATTAAAGGCCGAAAAGCCTTTAGTGGGCACCGGAGTGGAGCGCAATGTTGCCAGAGATTCGGGTGTGTGTGTGGTGGCTAAACGTGGGGGCATCGTGGACCGAGTTGATGCATCTCGTATTGTTGTAAGGGTTAACAATGAGGAGACCCAAGAAGGGGATGCTGGTGTTGATATTTACAATTTGACGAAGTACACACGCTCAAACCAAAACACCTGTATTAACCAGCAACCTTTAGTAAAGCTGGGCGATAAAGTTCAAAAGAATGACATTATGGCGGATGGCCCATCGGTTGATATGGGTGAGCTTGCCTTAGGTCAGAACTTACGTGTCGCTTTTATGCCTTGGAATGGCTATAACTTTGAGGACTCCATTCTTATTTCGGAGCGGGTTGTACA
>JAYPBG010000225.1:0-6250 GCA_038124075.1 Gammaproteobacteria bacterium | reverse complement strand
CAGCTACACCCTCAGCAAGCACCACACCCGATGAAAACAGGGCGCAGAAGCACACCATAGAGACGGCAACTGCACGCTGCACCCATTGAACCCTACCCCCTGCTTCCTGACCAGGCTGCCCGCTGCGGTGCCGCTCTTTTCTGACCGCTCTGCTTGCGTTAGCGACTTCACCTAAGAGGCGCACACTTTTAACACACATATTCATCTGCTTTCCTACCTTATTCAGTTATCTCTAAATCACAGTGGGTATTTTCAGGCCATGGAACGGCTGGACATTCATGGCACTCTTGGAATGGAATAAAGAAATGTTTAGAAGCGTAGTATAACGAAATGATTTTTTTGATTCAGCCACTATTATTCATATTATCTGGGTAAAAATAACTAAACGTTATTTTTCCTGTCCAGCACGCCAACGCTCTTGCGCCTTTTTCAGCACATCCCTCTTCCAAGCGTTGTTCTGTGCCCCCCATTGAGAGATCTCATCACCCGAACGGTGGCAGCCAATACAGATATCATCGTCATCTAAGGCGCAGATACTGACACAGGGGGATGCCACACTGTCCTGTTTTCTTGGGGCCTGTTTTTTGGGAGCCTCCCTTTCTGGCTCATCTGCATCTATTCTCTGTTCACTCATCTTGACCCATAAGAAACTTTTAGTTTATTTTCAATCGTTTAGAGGATTTCTCTTGCTCATATGCAGCAGCAGCCGTCGATAGGCTACCACCTTCGCCGGTCAGCAACCAGCGCTTAATGCGCCCAGCATCCCCCATAGGCGTTCGTTTGCCAAACGAATCAAGCAGCACCATGATCACCTGTTGCCGATCGATGGTCGCCGCCATCACCAAACAGCGACCCGCCTCTGACAAATAGCCGGTTTTGCTCAGCTTGATCTCCCACTGCTTACGGTGAATTAAAACATTGGTGTTACCATAGTGCAAACGGTACTTGGGCTTTCTGAACTCAGCGGTAAACCGAGGTGTGGTAGAGTACTCACGAATCATTGGGTAGGCAAGCGCGGCTTTAACCATTCTCGCCAAATCGGCTGCTGTCGAGACATTTTCTGTGGAGAGCCCCGTCGAGTCAACAAAGAGTGTATTATGCATCTCCAGCTGCGCCGCTTTACGGTTCATCTGTTTCACAAATGCACTCAAACCACCCGGCACCCGACGCCCCAAAGTCGCTGCTGCACGATTTTCAGATGACATCAAAGCTAAACGCAGAAGCTCTTTACGCTTTAACTTGGAACCCGGCCTGATCCTGGAGTAAGCATTTTTCCCTGCTTTATAGTAGTTCGAAACGATCTCAATCCGCTCATCGAGGGGCAACTGCGCGTCTAAAACAACCATGGCGGTCATCACTTTAGTGATCGAAGCAATGGGCATTTTGATGTCGGCGTTCTTACTGTAAAGCACTCTGCTCTCAACAGCCGGCATCACCATTGCACCGACAGAGGCCAATGTCAATTTTTTAGGGTCTAAGCGCGCTGATTTAAAGTGGATGGGGTCAGCATGACCTAACACTGAAGTGAGCATTGAGGTAAGCAGCAGGAAGGTGATCAGCAGCGCTCTTACGAACACTCCGTGCTCCTTACCTCTTTCAAGATCAATACGTTTAATATCATCAGTAGTCAACGCCCTTCCTAGCTTTAATTCCAGCATTAAACGCATGCTTTATCTCTTTTACCTCTGATACTGTATCGGCCAAGGCTTGCAGGGCGGCACCACCACCCCGACCCGTCACAATGACACTCTGCTCTTTAGGCCGATGCGCTATAGCATCCAAAACCCTCTGCTCATCCAAATATTTGTAACCAATCATATAGGTTAGCTCATCCAGCACGACCAGCGAGCAGTCAGGGTTTTTGAGCTGATCTTCAGCGACCTTCCAGGTACGCTCAGCTGCGGCCATATCGCCGGTGCGGTCCTGGGTATCCCACGTAAAGCCTGTACCCATTTGATAAAATGTCACATCTGGGCACTTATCCCGCAAATAAAGCTCTTCGCCGGAGAGTTGCTGACCTTTTATAAACTGAATCACAGCAACTGTATGGCCATAACCGAGCGCCCGCATCACCATACCAAACGCTGAGCTGCTTTTGCCTTTGCCATTGCCCGTTAATAGGACGACCACACCAGACTCAACCTTAGCCTCTTCAATACGCTGATCGACCTTCTCTTTGGTAAGCGCCATGGCCCGCTGATGTTTTTCAGCCCGCTTCTGTTCGCTCATTCCGTTCCCCCCCCTACATCTACATCTACAACCTTCGCCTACAGCTCAGCAGAATCGCTGGGCCGGGCTCGGAGCTGCATCACTTTATCAACAAACGTTTGCCAATAATGTACCAGCTTCTCCCAGGTCGAATCAAAGCGCTCCTCCGTCACCCCCCATTCACGCTGCAAGTTCTCCCCTTTTGCCGTGGGGCGCAGCTCAAACTCATACTCAAAGTAGTCGCGTATATCAGGAATTTCTACCCCAAATATTTGGCTGTCTTCAGGCCAAACATTGACAACCTTTGCCTGAGCCACATCAGCCCTCTGCTTATAGCCATCAATCAACGCTTGATGGCCTGGCGTAAAAAACCAAAGTAAGAAGGCCGATACAAACATAGCCGCCGTTAAAGGTTTCTTCTCAACCGAGACAAACTTAAACGCACTGAACAGCGGTTTTTCACACCCCTCATTCACCAGATTCACTCGGAACAACTCATCCATGACCAGGTGCGTCACAAAGCCTAAGAAGCAGAAAAGCGCCAATACCCAAGCTGTAAAGCCGTCCACAACACGCCCTGCAATGGCTGCAATCATAAACGCTAATACCACCCCCCCCATAATCGAATGGAAGTTACCGCGGTGTTGGGTTGCATGCATGAAAAACAGAAATAGGCCTACGCGCACAAACAGTGTGGCCACCACCAGCGCAATGGTAAACTCCAGCAACGACAACCTCTCTATGAGGCCCGCAAAGAGCAGCAGCCAGACCAGCGCCGTTATGATATTAAATATTATGCCTAACGCTTTGGGATCATCAGAGTCCAAGTCGGGTGCTAAACCGCCAGCAATGCCGAGCATCCAACACGCCATCATGGTGTTCAACTCGATAAACCCAAGCGCCTGCATCGTTACTGCGCCAACGCCCGTAACAACCGCCGCACCTGTCACATGTGAGATAAAATTTGCCATACCCTTCACTCTCCGCTTGCAAACCGTTCAAACTGACATGACCTAACTAACATTATGAATCCAACATAGTGAAAATCGCATCATACTGTTAATACCAACTAGCTAGTTTAGATCACTATTTAGTTAGGTGACTATTAAGATCATAAAGTTAGGTCATAATTTAAAGTAATAAAGTAAAAACTGGGGGGAGCTCACATTAGAAGGATTTTAAAAAGCCCAAGTCAAACAGATTATTTTTTAAACTTTTTTATCAATTTGAATACTTATTGAACAACTCTTACCAGATCAGTGCTAAGATAGTTGTTAGTTCTTAACAAACAACTTTCTGTAGAGCTGATTTGGAGTTGATTATGTTGAAAGTCACCCTTGGATTTCTTATTGGTGTAGGCCTCTCTGTGATGCATTATGACTACGGCATCTCCCCAAGCGAACTGATCACCATTGTGATTAAGAACGGAAACGATATCGTAGAAGAGGTCAAGGAGACGGGGGATGGCAAGCAGTCCCTCTCTGACTCGATACTGAAAAACCACGGTTTCATAGCGGCTGAATAGAGCACAATGACAGTGAATAAGCGCAAAAGAGAGAAAATGTGTAAAAGGTGCATCCAGCTGCGTTGGCTTAGCCTCTATTTTGCCAGCTTTGGCCTTATCCTTGCTCACCACTTTCTGGTTCGGCTCTGATCAGAGCATGGCTCTGTGTCGTTCATAACTGCACATGGGCTACTGTGGCGGCTTTACCCAAGCAACCTCTGAAAGACCTTGAACGACGCCTTGGGACTCTAAATCCTGCTCCAGTTTTGCCAAGTAGGCCGTCCCCATAGAGACTCTCTGCCCCTCCTCACCCCATACAAGATGATTAATTAAACGGCTGACCATAGGCAGGTGAGCAACAACCAACATAGCCTGCATACCCAAGCCTTCATCAGACGCTTGCGTCCAAATACGATCCAGTGCCGCAATGGCCTCTAGGGGGCTTTGGTCGGGTGTTACATAAGGAGACGTAATAAGCGGCCGCTTGATATGAAGGGATTCACAGACGATGTCAGCCGTCTGCTGTGCACGCAGATAGGGGCTGGCCACCACCAGCAACGAACGGGAAAATGCCTCAAGCCCGCTCTTCGATGAACCCCGAAGCTCAGCCTCCTCCTGAAGATGCCGTGCTGCACCCTCAGCCTCTTGCCGACCGTACGACGTTAACGCACGATCTGAATCACGTTGGGCCATACCTTCAGCTTGACCATGCCGTAAAATATAGACTGGCGCCATAGTTCTATTGTCCTTGTTATAGGCCTTGTTATAGGCCTTGTAATAGACCTAGGCCTATTACCCTAGTTGTTCGGGCTCAGGCTCATCATCTACGCTCATCATCTAAAGCCACCGGTTCAAAGCAAACTCCGACTTTAAAAACGATTTAGTGCCTTCTGGGCCACTCACCTCAACCCAGATAGGGCCTCGGTTGGACTCTAAGCGTAATACAAAGCGCAAAAATGGATGACAAATACGTTCAATATAGACCCAATCTGTAATCAGCAAAAGCTCTTCATCTTCTGGGCTAAAGCGTAATCCATAGCCCTTATCCAACGCTTTGACCTGCTTAATGGAGTCTAAGATAATGCCTATTATCTCACTGCGTTTGCTTTGTGCAGTTTCAAGATCCAGTAATCGGGAGGTATCCACTCTCTTCACCATCAGCCACCTTTTAACAGCTCTTTTATCTACTATTAACCTCTCTTATTTAATAGTAATGGTATACCTGCCTGTTCGCCAGGGGTAGAGTGGTAAACGATAAAAAAAGGGCGCAATGCGCCCTTTTTTTACAAGCTGGCTACCGGCTCACAGCCGTTAGTCCAGGCTTATTGAACCAACTCCATCAGGAGTTTGTTCATTCTCTGCACATAGCTGGCTGGATCCTCCAAATGGGTCCCTTCGGCCAATGCCGCTTGATCGAACAGAACCAACGCCAAATTTTCAAACCGATCATCTTGAATCTCCGCACAGAGCTTTTCAATCAGAGGGTGCTCTGGATTGACTTCAAGAATCGGCTTCGTTTCTGGCATCGCTTGACCGGCTGCCTCCATAATCTGTCGCATCTGCGCCCCCATATCGTGAGCATTCATCACCAAACAACAAGGCGAATCGGTCAAACGCGTTGTGACTTTGACATCTTCAACTTTGTTTTCAAGGGTTTTCTTTAACCGCTCAACAAGATCCTTTGATTCTTTTTCGAGCTTCTCCTTCTCTTTTTTATCCTCTTCATCTTCAAGATCGCCAAGATCGAGCTCGCCTTTGGCAACATGCTGAAGGTGCTTACCATCAAACTCTGTCAGATAGCTCATCATCCACTCATCAATGCGATCATACATCACAATCACTTCGATGCCCTTTTTGCGGAAAACTTCCAAGTGGGGGCTGCCCGCAGCCGCGGCATAGCTTTCAGCGCTGATGTAGTAGATCTTATCCTGCCCCTCTTTCATTCGACCGATATAGTCTTCTAGTGAGACCGTCTGATCAGCGTTACCATTATGCGTTGAAGCAAATCGAAGCAGAGCCGCAATTTTCTCTTTATTTGCGAAATCTTCGCCTGGTCCCTCTTTAAGAACGGTACCAAACTCTTTCCAGAAGGTTTGATACGCCTCTGAATCATTTTTGGCCATCTTCTTCAACATATCGAGAATGCGCTTGGTCAAGGCACTGCGCATGCTCTCAACCGACTTGTTGTTTTGCAAGATTTCACGCGAAACATTAAGAGGAAGATCAGCAGAATCAAGAATCCCCTTAACAAACCGAAGATAGAGCGGTAAAAACTGCTCTGCTTCATCCATGATGAATACACGCTGCACATAAAGCTTCAACCCTTTAGGCGCTTCACGATTATAGAGATCAAACGGCGCGCGTTTTGGAATATAGAGCAGGCTGGTATACTCAAATTTACCCTCAACGCGGTTGTGCGTATGGGTCAATGGGTCTTCAAAATCGTGTGAAATGTGCTTATAAAACTCTTTATATTCCTCTTCCGAAATATCCTCTTTTGAGCGCGTCCATAAGGCGGTCGCCTTATTTACAACCTCC
>JAYPBG010000224.1:0-6262 GCA_038124075.1 Gammaproteobacteria bacterium | reverse complement strand
CTCTTAAACAAGGTTTAGGTAAGTGGATCCTAGCTAAGAGTCTTAGACAAGGTTTAGGTAAGCGGATCCTAGATAAGGGGTTCCTAGAAAGGCAGTACAAAGCAACCAAACCAACCGCTTTTGCTGTTGTTGTCCAACGTGGCACTCGTTTTACACTGCCACTACTATTGCCAACACTCGTCATTCTGTCCATGCTCCTTTTTTAATAATACCTTTTTCAGCCCTGATACTTTTGGTAACACACTTAAAAAGCGGGTCAACTCTCTCTTTATTTCAGGGTCAATAGATTTTTGCCGTTCACGCCAACCCAACTTCTTGCCAGCCAACGTGAACCTTTAACTCTATTATGTTTTCTCTCTTAACCCTATTCAACCAAATAGAGTACAGATAGAAACAAAAACGGTTTTTTTTTCTACTCTGTCCTCTAACGCCGATCACTGAAAACAAAAAAATATATTGACATCTCAACACGCACACAGCGCCAAACCAAACGGCCCGGTTTTTATGGGGTAGCTGAACAGTTTTTTTGAGATTTAAAGCACAAAGATTAGGTAGGGCAGGCGTGTAAGAAAGTAACGTTTCGTAGAGAGGTATATACAAAAAAAAAGTAAAAAAGTAAAAAAGTAATTGTAAGGTAAACGCAAGGTGGATATTAAGAAGGTAAATTATTAAGCCCCCAAACCTTAATCGATCAGACAGGAATAGAGGGCTTATACATTAAACGCCTTACTTGGCAGAATGACCCGTCAACTTCACCTCTACCTTTTCCGACTCATCCAACCCCTGATAATATTCACGAAGAATCGCCAATACCTCAGGTCGACTAAAGTTCTCAGGGACATCGCCACCCTCCGAAAGCGCTTTACGCAACTTGGTTCCAGAGACCAAAACACGATCTTCAGCATCATGCGGACAGGTACGCATCGATGACATGGTTCCACACTTATTGCACCAGAACGTCCAGTCGATCTTTAAGGGCTGCGTCTGCAAAGCCCCTTCTGGAATCTGATCAAAAATATCATGCGCATCAAACGGCCCATAATAATCACCAACCCCAGCATGGTCCCGACCCACAATAAGGTGTGAACAGCCATAGTTTTGCCTAAAGAGCGCGTGCAGCAGTGCTTCTCGAGGCCCTGCGTACCGCATATCCAACGGATAACCCGACTGCACAACCGTATTGTCGACAAAATAGTGATCCATTAATGTTGATATCGCCTTCTGGCGCACCTCTGCAGGAATATCACCCGGCTTCAACTTACCCAGTAGAGAGTGGACAAGAACACCATCGCACACTTCGATCGCAATTTTTGCTAAATATTCATGGGAGCGGTGCATCGGATTGCGAGTCTGGAAAGCCGCAATGGTTTTCCAGCCCATCTCTTTAAACTGCGCACGCGTCTGTTCCGGCGTCATATAGATATCTTGATACTGCTCAGGGAACTCTCCTTGCGAAAAGACCTTAACAGCCCCCGCCACATTAACGGCCTCTTGCTCCATCACCATCTTTACACCGGGATGAGCCATATCCGTTGTTTTAAATACGGTTTGGCACTCATGAGCGCGATCAATCTCATACTTACTGGATACCGTCATAACCCCCATGATTTCACCGTTTTCGGCGTCCACCAAAGCGACCTCTTCCCCTTCTGACAAAGCATCCGCAGAAGCCTGATCCGTAGACAAGGTAATGGGTATTGGCCAAAACAGACCGTTCGGGAGCTGCATGTTATCGCACACACCGAGCCACTCTGCTTCGTTCATAAACCCATCCAACGGCGTAAAACCACCAATGCCCAGCATAATCAAATCACCTCGCTCTCGTGAGCTGAGCGTAATCTTCTTAAGTGATGCGGCTTTTGCTTTTGCCTCTTCAAGCTCTGCACCGGTCAACAGTAGGGGTTTTAGCTCATCACTGCCATGAGGCTTTACAAGTTCTGTCATCGTTTTATGAATCCTCTAAATGTATTGATATAGATAAAAAATTAAAATTTAAAACATCGACTCTACACTAACCCAGTGCAATATATACAACGGTTGCTACCGAAGCGATCAAAATGGTCACAGGGAGCAACACCACCTTTGAGCGCTCCATAAACGCACTCAAAGAGGCTTTATAGGCTACATAAGCTTTATGCCACCGCGCGCCCTTTACACCCTTTAGCCCCTTTACGATTTGTACACGTTTCACGCCTTCCTCGATGCGCTCTGCCGCCGCCCCCTGATCACACGCATCACTCTGCACGCCGTCAGACTCTGGGTCACGGATAAAGGTACCTTCACGCTCACGGGCCACCGGCCGAGTATAGATAACCGTTTCATCTGGGTCCTGATCGGGTGCAAACAGCGTCAAAGTAATCGTATCGAAGCAGATCTGATCGCCTGGTTCAATCAAAATCTCCCGTATCGGCCTGCCATTGACATAGGTCCCATTTGAGGAGTTCAAGTCACGCACCCTGACCACACCGCCTTCAATGATCAGCTCAGCATGCTTGCGGCTGACATGAATGCCGGGCAACACGATATCACAACAGCTCTCATCGCGACCTAAAATTGTGCGCCCCTCTTTCAACACAAAGCGCTTGTTCGAAAAGGCTTGAATCATCGCAATTGAATAGACTTTGCTCGGCATCGACCCGCGATCCGCCACCAACTGCCAACATGCTTGCTCCATACTATGATGCTCCTACACCATCAATCTCCCAATCAACTCATCCTGAATAGACTGCTTCTCGTACCTGACCGACAAAGAAGGGGGCTTCTGAAACCTCTCATCACACAGGATTCGGAATATCGACAAATTCTACCTCAAGAGCCATCTCACTGGCTATATACTCTCCCAATGCTTCTACGCCGTACCGCTCAGTTGCATGATGCCCGGCTGAGATAAACTCAATGCCCGCCTCCCTAGCAATATGGACGGTCGGCTCTGAGACCTCGCCCGTCAAATACGCATCCACCCCCAACTCGATCGCCTGCTCAATATAACCTTGCGCCGCCCCCGTGCACCAAGCAACACGCTCCACCACGCGCTCTTGAGCATCACGCTCTGCTTGCTGAAGAGGCTGAACGCCCGGGATATGAAGCGGCTGACGCTGTAAAGCCTGCTCGATTGACGCCAGCCAATCCACCACAGTCATCGGCTTCTCTAATCGGCCCACCAAACCTACGCTGAGCGGGTTATCTGGCTCAAGCCCCCCCTCAGCAATCAGGCCAATTCGTTTGGCTAACTGCACATTGTTTCCATAGACCGGGTGCACATCCAGTGGCAGATGGTAAGCGACCAAACTTATATCATGCTCCAAAAGTTTTTTTATTCGGTTACGCTTAATCCCAGTCATGGCGGCTGCCTCACCTTTCCAAAAGTAGCCATGATGCACCAACACCATATGGGCATTGCGCTGAATCGCTGCATCAATCAACGCCTCACTGGCCGTTACGCCCGTCACAATCCGCTGCACATCCTCCGCCCCTTCGACTTGCAACCCATTTGGGCAGTAGTCTTTAAAGCGTTCAGGCCGTAACGTATCATTCAACAGCTTAATGATCTTTTGTCGCTTTTCCATACCAAGAATTCTCCACAAATCTGTTAAAAAGTCACAATTTACACTATTTTCCGCTAAACTATGCTGCATCTTCATATGCAGTCAAGAGCATCACCCCGCTCTTCTCGCTCCGATCAATCATGTTATACACGAGGCAACAGCTCACATTATGGCTCAATATATCTACACCATGAACCGTGTAAGCAAAGTGGTTCCCCCAAAGCGGACCATTTTAAAAGATATATCTCTCTCTTTTTTCCCAGGTGCCAAAATCGGTGTGCTTGGCCTAAACGGTTCGGGTAAATCCAGCCTGCTGCGCATCATGGCCGGTATCGATACCGACATAGACGGCGAAGCGCGCCCACAAGCCGGCATCAATGTCGGCTACCTGCCACAGGAGCCACAACTGGACCCTGAAAAAGATGTGCGCGGCAATGTAGAGGATGGGGTCGCCTCCACCAAAGCGCTCCTAACACGCTTCGACGAGATCAGCATGGCTTTTGCCGAGCCCATGGACGATGAAGCGATGAACAAGCTGCTCGAAGAGCAAGCCGAACTGCAAAACAAAATTGACGCCTGCAACGCCTGGGAGCTGGACAGAACCCTTGAGCGCGCCGCCGACGCCCTGCGCCTCCCCCCTTGGGAGGCCGACGTGACCACGCTATCCGGTGGTGAACGTCGCCGAGTCGCCCTCTGCAAACTGCTGCTCTCAAACCCCGACATGCTGCTGCTCGACGAGCCTACCAACCACCTGGATGCTGAGAGCGTTCACTGGCTTGAGCGCTTCTTATGCGAATACCCCGGTACAGTCGTTGCCGTGACGCACGACCGCTACTTCCTAGACAATGCCGCTGAATGGATTTTAGAACTGGATCGCGGACACGGCATCCCCTTCAAAGGCAACTACTCCTCTTGGCTGGAGCAGAAAGAGGCACGGCTAGAGCAAGAGAAACGAGAAGAAGCCGCACACATGCGCACCATCAAGTCTGAGCTGGAGTGGGTACGCACCAATCCGAAAGGGCGGCACAGCAAGAACAAAGCACGGATTAACCGTTTCGAAGAGCTGAACACCAAAGAGTTCCAAAAACGAAACGAGACACAGCAGCTCTACATTCCACCCGGCCCCCGGTTGGGCGACCTTGTTATTGAGGCGAAAGGCATCTCAAAACAGTATGGTGACAAGCTTCTGTATGACAACCTCAGCTTTAAAATCCCCAAAGGCGCCATTGTCGGTGTTATCGGCCCCAACGGCGCCGGTAAAACCACCTTATTCAAATTGATTGCTCAACAAGAGCAGCCCGATTCTGGCGAAATGCTGATAGGCGATACCGTTGAACTGGCCTATGTCGATCAATCACGTGACAGCTTAGATGACAGCAAAACGGTTTGGGAGGAGATCTCTGATGGGCAAGACATCATGCAGATCGGTCAATTTGAAACCTCCTCACGATCCTATGTGGGCCGCTTTAATTTTAAAGGCTCTGACCAACAGAAGCGCATCGGCGACCTGTCCGGTGGAGAGCGAAACCGAGTGCACCTTGCCAAAGTACTGCGCAAAGGCGCCAATGTGGTGATGCTGGATGAGCCCACCAACGATCTTGATGTAGAGACACTGCGCGCACTGGAAGAGGCACTGCTCACCTACCCAGGCTGCGCCATTGTTATTTCGCATGACCGCTGGTTTCTTGATCGTATTGCCACGCACATTTTGGCCTATGAAGGTAACAGCGAAGTAGAGTTCTTTGAAGGGAACTATACTGAGTTTAGCGAGTACAGGAAGAAGACCCTCGGCGATGCCGCGGCGCAACCGACGCGCATCAAATACAGGAAACTCTCATAGCTCTGGTAGTGCTCATAAATCATGGAACAACAACGTTAAGGATTGGGGATTTGAAATGTCTGAGAACAGCAGCGTGGCAAATAGACGGAAATTCACTCGTATACTCTTCTCCTCTGAAGCAACACTGAGCTGGGGCAAGGAGCAAAAAACCGTGCGCCTTATAGATCTATCGCTTAATGGCGCACTCATCGAGCTTGAGCCCTCTCAACAGCCTGAGATCGACACGTTGACCAACCTATCCATCACCCTTGATACGGACAGCATCATCAAAATGGAGGCCACCGTGCGTCACACACTCGAGAATCGCATCGGCTTACACTGCGAGCATTTTGACCTAGAGAGCGCTACGCACCTGCGTCGATTGGTTGAGCTCAATATTGGGGATGACGTCATACTGAATAGAGAGCTCTCTCAGCTGGGCACCTAACGGTTTGCCTGCGACATCAGGTAAGAAAGCAACAAAGGGCGTATAAAAATATACGCCCTTTCTCCTATTGCACTTAGTTTTAGGTCTGCTAAACAAACAGTGCCAAACTAAACAAAATCACCGGGTTCAGCGCCTTCGAAAAACGGATCACGATTATCTTCTGGATTGTAGATACCTAATTCCTTTGCATTATCTCCATTTTCTAATCTCCTGTAAGCAGCATAGCTACCCGCACCCACTAAGAAAACGCCTGTACTTAAACCTATCAATACCTCCTTAAGGCATGACTTCTTTGCACCTTTCTCTTGCGTGTCATCAGAGTCAGTAGGCTTCGGCGTCTCATATACTGTAGGCTTAAGCGATGACGCACGCGTTGGATGCTCCGATGACGTACTCGTTGGACTCCCCGATGACGCACCCGTTGGACTCCCCGATGACGCACCCGTTGGA
>JAYPBG010000223.1:4422-6263 GCA_038124075.1 Gammaproteobacteria bacterium | reverse complement strand
GCCTTGTATGCATCCGCAGTAAGGCCTAACCGTTGAAATCGCCAAATCAGCTGATACTGATCCGCACCCAGCTCATACTGACGAAAGGTCCACACATCATCCGATAAACTTAAACCCGAGCCGACCACCTGCTGACCTTTCTTCAGAAACAGCTCCAGCGTTTCATCATCACTCTCCAGATCACCAACAACACGGTCCACATAACTAAAGAAAGTAGGACCATCCACATACGCCATAAGCAGCGATACTTCTGGGTAACGAACAGCGCCACTGCGCAGGGAGAAACCGCCAGTATACGAAAAAGCATCTGTGACCTCCCACGCGGCATGCCCTCCGCTATACCAACGAATTCGGTCGTCGGCAACCACATCACTGGCATCCATAGGCTCAAGCGCCCAACCGATCACCACCACCTCAATCTGCTCCAGCGCAACAGCTCCTCCCTGCACACTGAGCAA
Organism: Gammaproteobacteria bacterium; assembly: GCA_038124075.1. GTDB lineage: Bacteria > Pseudomonadota > Gammaproteobacteria > Pseudomonadales > JAYPBG01 > JAYPBG01. The sequence goes on along the minus strand of JAYPBG010000223.1, from coordinate 5,805 downwards.
CACCGTCTCATCCAAATAGCGGCCTTCTACCGCATTAACGACCAACTGCACTTCACAATACTCACCAGGCTCAACATTATCACACTGACGGTAATCAATAGATGATAAGCGATCACTCTGCTCAATCACCCCTTCAATAGAAAAAGGCTGATCTGTCCAATTTGAGATATCAACCGAGACCGCTGTCGGAACCTGAACGCCAGTGAAGCCTATATCCACACCGTAGAGCGCACCCAGCTGCACCTGTTCAATAAAGTCCTGATAATAAGCCGTATCCACATAGACCCCTGGAAGCGTGCCGGGGTCACAATTGGAATCGCCAAAACTGATGATGCCTGCTTGAAGGTATTGGTCACCCCCCTGGTGATAGAGCAGCGGCCCTCCGGAATCACCGATGCATGCATCAACATCGGGGTGAACAGCATCGCCATCACGGCCAGCACAAAACATTGAATCCGCTAGAAGGTACCCCTGTTCCAAGTAAATAGCCGCGCACTCAGCACGATCAATGATAGGCACGTCGCCCTGCTGGAGGGTATCGGGAAAACGCTCTTCAGGAAACACTTCGGTCAGGCCTAGCCCCAGTACCACCCCCTCTTGACCCGCCTGAAACAACTGATCAGCCGAGAGCGTCGCAAGCGCTACCGGCTCTACATCCACAGCCGTCTCTAAACGGAGCAGCGCAATGTCGTTCTCCAATGTATCGGGGTCATAGCGAGGATGAACAACCACCGCCGCCACACCCACCAAACCTGCACGGGTCACATCCGCAACCGCCGCTGCCCCCACCCATACGCCCAGGGGCTCCTCTGCAAGCGTTGCCGTTGAAACACAGTGTGCCGCTGTCAACACAAAACGACTCGATATCAAGGTGGCGCCACAGCGAAAAGAGAGCCCCCTTATCCGATAGAGCGAGGCCATCCAAGGGTAGCTACGCTCTGCATCACTGCCCCCCACCACTCGCGGTTCCACCTCAGCGGCCTCCACACTCAGAGCGAAACAAAACATCATCATCAACGCGACAAAAAAGCGCCCCACATTATTGAACATAACCCTTCTCATCCACCTTAATCTGTTAAGTGAGCAGTAATACTTTAACAACTCAAGGGAGAAGGTTATCATCATGGCCGATACGATACACAACTCTCACCCACTCTTTGATTTAACGATTTAATGTTAGCCCAACGGAGCACTCAAAAAACAATGAAACAGACTTTTGACTTAGACACACTGCGTTACACGACCGCCTACGGGCTTATCATACCTGAAACACATGACCCCTATCTTAACCAATTACTGGACAGTGTCGAGGAACCAGAGATTCATGGCGATAAGATTTGGAACTCCTCTTTTTTAATCATGGACTACTTCCGGCACAATCCG
>JAYPBG010000223.1:1569-4412 GCA_038124075.1 Gammaproteobacteria bacterium | reverse complement strand
TCCGCTGCCCAAATCGATTCCACTTCTCGAGGCAGGTTGCGGGTGGGGACTGCTCAGCACCTACTGTGCAAAGATTTGGGGTGCCGATGTCACCGGCGTAGACGCTGATAAACATGTTTTTCCAATGCTCGATTTTCACGCGGATTTAAATGGCGTGAACATTAAAACAACCTGCGCTAAATACCAGCAACTCTCTAAACGCATGCTAAAAGGTTTCGACACCATCGTAGGCTCCGACATCTGCTTCTGGGATGAACTCACACCGGCACTCTTCACCCTTATTGAGCGCGCCATGAGCTCAGGCGTACGCCAAATCATCATATCCGACCCCGGCCGTTCACCTTTTCATAAACTAGCAAAACAGTGTAAAAAAACGTTTAATGCAAAATGCATAGACTGGTCAGTCAATGATCCTGTTGAGCATGACGGTGAACTTTTAATTATTCAAAATCATTAAATCGTTCAAAACCGTTTAAATCAGAAATAAATTCAGAGCAAATGGATTGACATCGTTTTAATTACATGGATAATAGCAAGCCTTCCCTAATGCGTAATGTGACGCAAATTTTGGCCGCATTCTCCACCCCACCCATGCGGCCATTTTTTCTTTCTATTTTCTTTCGAACTGCTAATAAACCAATAGAATAGATTTAACATTCACCTGAACTTAATACTCACAATGAAAAGAGATCAAATGCTCAGCACCTTCTTCAGAAGGCACCCCTAAACTGATCACACCCGAACGCGTTAAAGGCAGCGCCTCTTTATGTATGAACAGCGCTTCGCCCGAATCCAACGTTACAAACGTCCCATTTGTACTTTGATCAACCAAGACAATTTTATCTCTCAAAATTTCCAGTTTTGCATGCACGCGCGAGGCCGCCCTAGAACTGACTTCCACATCGCACGCCGAGCCCCGCCCAATGTTCAACACCGATGTTTCACCACCCAAACGGAATGACTTACCCAAATAAAGAAGCGCAAGCGCCAAATGTTCCCTTTTTGGCGCCTCTTTCACCGGTGATGAAAACAGTGTCGTTAACTCACCATCATCAGGCTGCCATAACACCTCATGCACTTCAATAGGCGCCTCCTTTCCTTTTACATAAAGCGCATTAATACGCCGAGAAGCAACGGGTGCTCTCTGCGCTGCATCCACACACTCTGCGGTTGTAATAATTTGATCAGCCAGCGCCAACCCAGCCATTCTCGCCGCCACATTCACCGTATCACCAAAGAGATCGCCCTCTTTCACAATACTCTTACCATGCTGAAGGCCAATACGTACCTTCAAATGATCATCGTCCGCCCCCGCCTTTTCACGGAGGGTCTGCTGAATTTCACAAGCAGCCAGCAGTGCACTTGATGGATCACCAAACCGGCACATAATTTCATCACCAATGGTCTTTATCAGAGCGCCTTCGTGCCGCTCCACCACAGCAACCATCAACGCCACCACCCAGGAAATCCGCTCCTCCGCCTTAACATCACCCAACTGGTCATAAAGTCGCGTACTGCCGGCAACATCAGCAAACATCACGGTAAGAATCTCTTGATGCCCCTCAACCATCTCTCTTTTCCTTCTATCTGAACCAACGAGACACCGTCCGCCCGTAAAAAAAGGTTTTCTTACGTTCATTATTAGAGCACATCCGAAAAATGCACAAGATCTTCTTCTACATCAACATCAAAACAGGTATCCAAGAGGTATGTGTGCGCCTTAATACGCTGAGCCGCTAATAACGTTTTTATCATCACCTGATCTTCACCCCAAGGGATACCTCTAAAAAGCGTCATCCACTGCGCCGCTGAGCGCCTCAAAAACCGCTCACTCAACCCTATCAAAATATACCCGCCATCATAGGCAGGCCCAAGAACAAGGTCACGACCCGCTCTCAAAGCACCATACGCTTCATGCAGATAGGCCCCATCCGCCGCAACCGAATCCCCACCCACAATAATGACAGAGCACTTTTTCTCAACAACCGACCCAACCGAGTAAATAATACGCTCCCCTAAATCCACATGCGCTGATTGTGCAAAGCGATCAAACCCATATCTACGAATAAGTGCGTCCAAATAAGGCTCTTCGGCCGCACCGGAGACCCACACCTCGACCATAGCAGGCACCGCATCATGTTGAGCACCTGCAACCGTGTTCTGAAAATGCGCCACGTTAGACGCAACACACGCCAACATTTTTTTATACAAAGCGAGCGCTCGCGCCTCACCTACGGTTCTGGCTAAACGTGACTTTACCCGTCCTAATTGGGGTGCCTTACTAAACACTTGAACAGTCACTGAAGCGCTCATACGCAAAACCTCACCGATAGAATTTAGCCAACAGATCGGGGCTCATTTTCATCCAATATGCAAAGCGCAACCCCCACATCATAAGCACCGTTGCCAGGACCCCTTTCGACTCCCAGCGGCGACTGGAGGTTTCTACGCTGGCTAGACCACTGCATATTGGGCGCACACGTTTTCTAAGCCGCTTAGAGAGCGCAACATCCTCCATCAGCAGCATCGACGGAAAACCACCGACCTCTTCAAACAGGGCACGACTGACAAACATGGCTTGATCCCCGGTCGCAACCGACGTGATCCTTGATCGCACAGTAATAAGCCGCTCAATAAGCCGAAAAACCGCTCGACGGCCGGATAGCGTGATGCGGAAGAACCCCCAATAATATGGGTGTCCCTGTGCATCCTGTGCAAACAGGTTAGGGTTAGAGTCTGATAAATCAGATAGGAATCGACACGCCGTGGCGGTCATTAATGTATCAGCGTGAAGAAAAAGCAGGAGGCGCCCAGAAGCCATCTGAGCCCCCCTATTCATTTGG
>JAYPBG010000223.1:0-1559 GCA_038124075.1 Gammaproteobacteria bacterium | reverse complement strand
GTTGGCACGCCCTCGCTCAACAAGGCGCTCCACAACCACCACTTGATCGGCGTAAGGCAGCGCAGATTCAACAGAGCCATCACTGCTGCCACCATCCACCACAATCACTTCATGACCAAGATCACGCAGCGGCTGCAATCGCTGCAGCGTCGCCTCAATGCTTGACGCCTCATTCAGCATGGGAACAATGATCGAGATCACAAAAAGCCCTGAATGCCTGCAACACCGTAAGCACCATAGCCGGTCGCTTGCTGCATATCCGCTTGGGAGACCCCTCCCAATGCAAAGCAGGGCAGCCACACCTGTTCACTCAGGCGCGCAAACGATGCCCAACCTAATGGTGCCTGATCAGGATGCGACGCTGTCGCCAAAACGGGGGAGAGGGTCACATAGTCCACCCCGACACGCTCTGCAACCTGCAGCTCTTCCAGCGTATGACAAGAGGCGCCCAACCACTGCCCCTCTTGCACAATGTTAGGAGCGGACTCACCCTCATGCGCCAAGAGCTGACGGCTTGTCATGTGCAACCCGCCCGCCCACTCGGGGCAAGACTCAAAGTCCGAACCATTAACCAATACTGTACCCTGGTGCTCCGCCATCAACGATGACACATCACGCGCAACGATACGCCACATTTGCTGAGAGCACCTTGGCAAACGCAACTGAAATAGAGACACACCACGCTGAAGGTTGTGTTCAAACCAGCGAAGCAGATCAGGCACACCTGAGGTACAATCGATCAAAGCAGAGGGTGTAAAAGAGGGCGGCGTAATGGCCAATGTTCGACTTAATGCGAGACGGCGTATTATGTCAGAATTAGCCGCCGGGAAAGGGCGCTGAAGAAGCTGCTCTAAAGAACACCAAGCAAGCGGCTGACACTCTTTACCATACGCTTCACCAGACCAGCCCGAGACATAAAAGATATTTAAACGGACGCGTTTTTCAGCACGTTTTTCAGCGTAGTCAAACGTCAACTGCATAAACGGGGAAGCATAAGAGACATCGATGCCCACCTCCTCAAACAGCTCCCGTTTCAGCGCCTCATACCGACGCTCTCCTGGCTCAACCTTCCCTCCAGGAAACTCCCAGAGGCCACCCAGGTGAACACCCTGAGCACGCTGGGTTACCAAGAACTGCCCCTCTTGATTTGGAACAATCCCTACAACGACATCTATGCACGACATACCACTATGCACCTAAACATAACATCAGCACCGCAGGCTTAACTGCGGTAGTCAGAGTTGATCTTCACATAATCATAGGAGAGGTCACAGGTCCATACGGTCTCGCTGCACTCACCACGACCCAGCTCAATCACAATATCAATTTCAGCGGCAAGCATCGCCTCTACACCACGCGCCTCGGTGTAGTCTGGCGATACACCGCCAGCTCGAACAATGTCAACCCCATTTAAAGCAATATTCACCCGATCCACATCGAGCGCCTCTATCTTCGCTCGCCCAACGGCCGCCAAGATGCGCCCCCAATTGGGGTCTGATGCAAACAACGCGGTTTTCACTAAAGGGGAGTGAGCCACCGTATAAGCAACCTCTTTACAC
>JAYPBG010000222.1:0-6268 GCA_038124075.1 Gammaproteobacteria bacterium | reverse complement strand
GTGTATAATATTACGCCATTGTTTTTTGAAGGACTTTTGAATCACCCTTATATAGATAAGTCCACTATGCGAGAAAATTTTTTAAAACGACTGGGTGGTGGATGTGATATATCAGTCGATAAGGCCAATCATAGAGGTGCTCGTGTGATGGGACTCTGGGCAGCCATGCGCATCGGAAAGCTTGATCGATAAACCGGACGTTTACGCTCTCAGAATTTGGTTGCTGCATATATGTAGAGTTAATTTCTGTTAACTATTTCTCATAATATTAAAAATTATAACGTCGATTTATTTCAGGTTGCTCTGTTAATATTTTAAATAGATCATAGGAGATTGGGTATGCTTGCATTCCGAATGATAAAAAGTAAGAGTGGGTTGGGCCGGATTGCAGGTGGAAAAAAGAGTGCACGAAAAACAAGCTCAATGATGGCAGTGACCCGGTCTACCTTATTGGTCCTCATGACACTTTCTCATACAGGTATGGTAGGCTGCGCGTTTATTGAGTCGACTCGGAGCTCGAATGCAGATAATGCAGATAATGCAGATAATGAGGTTGAGGCGGCACCGCAGAGCCGTATTAACACCTCAGATGGTACGAATAGCCATCTCAGCAACGCATCTGCAGACTCAAGGGCTGAGGCATCTTTGAAGAGAGACAGTGTTGAAGATAGAGCCAGAGCCCCTGTTGAGGGTAAAAAAGGGCGCCATGCGGCTACGGGAAGTACTCATCTAAAACATGCGACTAAGATAGAGCCTCACACGGCTTTGATTGATAGGCCGCTATCCAGTAAAACCCCTCAAACCAGTAGAAAAAAAACGTCTATAGAAGCCGCAAAATCCACTCCCAAGCCACAACGGACCGTGAAAGCGCCTAAACAACTGAAGCCTATGTTTGAAACGATAGAGCAGCTCCCACTCTTAATTGATGAAACCTGGCATCTTGATATTGTGCGAGACGATAAGAGTGATAGAATGGCATGTCTGATTCGAAGTCAAGGTATTACCATCGATGATGGGCATGGAGGTACATCCTTAGAGTTTCAGATCAGTGAGCATGAGATTGCTGTAAAAACAGATTCTAATATCGATATCAGCTATGAGTATGACGGTGTAAAAGTTGACCGGAATAAGCTTGTTGAGATCGATTATATAAGGGGGCAGCAGTCTGCAGTATTTAAGATAGATCCTAAACGGTTTATTCAAAACATAGAAAAGGCTAAGTTGCTTAAGATTCAACTTGGGTTCTGGCCGACATGGCCTATGACAAAAACACAGAGTGCGACGTTGAATGTCAGCAACTTGACCCAAGCGGCTCATCTGCTTTCACGTTGTAAGACAATGATTCATAAATAAGTAGAATGTTTGGCAGTTAAATACAGCCATTAAGATTAAGGAGCTTGAATATGGGGTTGCGCACAAAATTTAATTTAGTTTTAGGTTTCTGTATGTTGTTAGGAATCTTAACATCGGGGCTTTTCGCATATAACCTCCTACAAAAAAATGCGAGAGAAGAGGTGCTGCAGGCAGCCAATATTATGATGGAGAGTGCTTTGGCTGTGAGGCACTATACAGTACAGGAGGTGAGACCTCTTTTGGCTGTTCAGCAGCGTAGACAGTTTCTATCTCAATCGGTCCCCGCCTACGCTGCGAGCCGCTATATTACTAAATTACAAGAGTCGCACCCTGAGTATCAGTATAAAGAAGCCGCATTAAACCCAACGAATCCAACCAATCGTGCCACAGATTGGGAGACTGATATCATTAATTGGTTTAAAAATCATCGATCAGAAGAGAAGTTGATTGGTGAACGCCAAACACCTATGGGCCGTTCTCTGTATGTGAGTCGGCCAATAGAGATTAAAAGTGATAAATGTTTAGGCTGCCATGGCGTTGCATCTGAAGCCCCTCAGACGTTTATAGACATCTACGGCACAGCAAATGGCTTTGGTTGGGAGGTTGATGAGGTTATTGGTGCACAGATTGTGAGCGTCCCTATGGAGGTTCCCCTTCAGCGTGCAGAAAAGACATTCTACACGTTTATGGGTGTGCTTATAGCGGTCTTTACACTTGTCTTTATCTTTTTAAACGTTGTGCTTCACCGTGTGGTTATTAAACCTGTCACAACCATCTCTGAACGAGCTAACCAGGTAAGTATGGGCGATTTGAATGTGTCGGAGTTTGAAGTAAAAGGTACAGATGAAATAGCCACCTTGTCGCAATCATTTAATCGTATGCAGCGCAGCATGATTAAGGCCATTTCACTCCTTGAAGAGGATGATGTCGAACAAGACGATGATATGGATGCTGAAACAGAATTCATGCAGGTCAGCTGATCAACCCGTTAAACAATCACTCAATCAATGAAACAAATGGACTTGAAATGGCTATGGTCTCAAAAAATCCAGAATATATTGGAAAATATAAAGTGCTCTCAGAACTGGGGCAGGGCGCGATGGGGCATGTCTATAAAGGCTTTGACGAGGGAATTGAGCGTGAAGTAGCGATTAAAGTCATCTATGAGTCTAAACGTCACGGTGTGATGGGCAGTGAGCTTGATAAGCGCTTTAAGCAGGAAGCGCAAGCCGCTGCTCGCTGCAATCACCCCAATATTGTGACCATATTTGAGTATGGCTTTACTGAACAGGATCGCTCCCCTTTTATTGTTATGGAGTATATTGAAGGCATTGAGCTCAAGCATTACCTGAATTCGAAAGCAGGAGAGCTGACGGTGGGTCAGTCTGTCTCCATTCTGACTCAAGTTCTGGAGGCGTTAAGTTATGCGCATCGGAGCGGTGTGGTGCACCGTGACATAAAGCCGACCAATATTATTTTAAGATCGGATCAGAAAGTAAAAGTGATGGATTTTGGTGTGGCGCGCCTAGACAGCAGTGATCTGACGGTTACAGGTCATATGATAGGCACCCCTTCATATATGTCACCAGAAGGGCTTAAGGGAGAGCCGGTAGATGCAAGAAGTGATCTATATACAACGGGGCAGCTTCTCCTTGAGCTCTTAACAAAAAATAAATTAAAAGTGGGGGAGGAGCCTGATCGAAGAGTCGGGCAGATCCTATCCAATAAGTTTCCCCAACCGCTTATTTTCAGTGCTTTTGCCAGATTATTACGAAAGGCCTTAGCGATAGAGCCGGATGCACGATACCAAACGGCGGATCAATTCTTGAGTGACCTGGTTGCGCTTAAGAGCTCGTTGCCGATCGACTTTACCTCAGATCAAGCGGCATTTTCAGATCTAACGACAAGCATTGTTATGTCACAGCACGCCTCTACTCGAGGTGATCAGGCTTCATCACGTTCAAGAGGTGCTTTATCATCAACGGCTTCGAAAGCGGAAGGTACTCTTATGGCCAATACTCTCTCTGCTGAACTGCTGGTTGCGATAGAAAATAAACTAACGACCCATATAGGTCCTGTTGCACCGCTCATATTAAAACGCACCCTGGGAAGGTCGAGCTCTATTTCTGAGTTGACCAAAAAATTGGGCCGACATATTGACGATGAGAGTGATAGAACAGATTTCATTAAGGCAATCACTCACAGTACACAGCAAGCATCGAAAACTCAAAGTGGTCTAGAGCCAACAAGAGGAGATGGCACATTATCAGAGCCGCTCTCATCATCCAGTAAAGTGTCTATGCCATTTCTAACGGATGAGCTGTTGAATCGCTACTCAAAAAAACTGGCCCTCTCTCTTGGACCGATTGCGCCGCAGCTGGTTAAAAAAATGGCCAAGCGGTGTCGCTCAGAGGAGGAGTTGAAAGTAAAGCTCTCCCTCAAAATAGAGAACCTTAAAGAGAGGGCCCAGTTTCTTGAGTCGTAAACTTTGCATATTATACCGTTATCCCATAGAGCTTTATAAGTATGACAAGTTAAGTGCTCCCTATATACTTAATAAACAGTACTGAATAAATAGAAAATGGGTAGAGTCCGTAGAGTGGGTAGGGTGGTTCAATTTTAATATGTCAATTCAACCTTTTAAAGAGAGTGTGACGACTTACGAGCAGTGGGAAGCTTACCGTAAGGTGGCTCAAAGTCGTCGTAAGAAAACCAGCCCAAAAGGGGTTAAAACGCGAAAGTATCCAATTTTTTCGGCAGCATGCCATGTTGCCTCACTCTTTATGAAGTTAACGGGGGAAGAGCGCTGGGTAAAGGGTGCCATGTCGTTACAGAAAGAGCGGCATACGTTTGAATTTTCTGATCTTCCAAAACCCTTTAATGGCTATCGTATTTTGCAGATCAGTGATGCACATTTTGACTCTCTACCGGGTATTGAGCGAGAGATAGCACGTCAGGTTCAAGATGAGGCCGTCGACTTATGCATTTTTACAGGTGATTATCGTGATTCCACACGGATTACCTTTGATCAATTGAAGCCCGCATTTGAGCATGTACTGAAACATGTTAAGGCCCGAGATGGGTTTGTTGCGGTCTTGGGGAATCATGACTGTTACAGTGCGCGATCCGTATTGAGTGCTCTAGGCATCAACGTATTGGTCAATGAAAGTGTGAAAGTTGAGCGCGATGGTCAGCGTATTGTACTGACGGGGGTTGATGACGTTTTCTATTTCTATACACCCTGGGCAAAAAGAGCTATCTCAGAAAAGATTGATGGTTTTAAGATTGCGCTGGTTCACTCTCCCGACTTCTGTGACCTATCGGCTGATCATCACTATAACCTTTATTTGACAGGGCATACTCATGGTGGACAAGTGTGTTTGCCTATGCCGATTATTACCCATGGTGTAAAACGTTACTTGGCTTCTGGCAGATGGATACTCCGTGGTATGCAGGGGTACACCAACCGAGGGGCTGGTGTCAGCCGTTTACCGTTAAGGATTAACTGCCCTGGTGAGGTTGCTTTTATTTCATTAAAAATAAAATCTTAATATTCTATTTGATTTTATATTAATTATAACTGTTATATTAACTCAAACCTTTTCCACCTGAGCTTGCAGCCTGAAGCTGGAAGAAGTCAACCGATTTTGCCATTTTTAATATATGCTTGCGCATTTTATTACTGGATTCAACGGTTTTATTGATGAGCGATATGTTGGTAGAGAAGAGGTGGTTCACCTCTGAGATGGAGCGATCCATGTTGCTGATATTGAGAGACTGTTGTTGAGCTGATTCGTTAACATTGGACATCTGCTCTGCCACCATTGCGACTGAGCTTTTAATCTCAAGCAGTTGTTGTACAGCTACCCCAGAGAGTGAAGCACCAATCTCTATATCATGGGTACTTTTCGAGATCAGCTGTTTAATCTCTTTTGCGGCGTTGGCTGTCGATTGAGATAGATTGCGTACCTCTTTAGCAACCACGGCAAACCCCAGCCCTTGTTCACCCGCTCGAGCCGCTTCTACGGCAGCATTAAGGGCTAATAAGTTAGTTTGAAACGCAATTGAGTCAATCAGACTGGTAATCTCACCAGCCTGTTTGCTGGAGGTGAGTATATCACTCATGGAGTGCGTTAGTCGTGTCATGGACTCATTGCCTTGATTCACCGCGTCATGGGCTTGTTCAGAGAGCGAGTTCACTTCATCAACTTGTAACAAGCTGTCTTTAACGCTTTGTTTCATGCTTGCCATATCATCCGTTGTTGAGCTCAAGGTTCCGACTTGCTCTTGGGCATTGGCATTAAGTTTTGCATTAACTTCAACCACCTCTTCAGCTTGATCCTCTACAATTGAGACGCTGTTACGAATAATGGTGACTACGTCAGTAAGTTGGGAGACCATAGAGTTGATGTACTTTTGCAGCTGACCGAATTGTCCGGTGTGTTTTCCTTCCAGTTTCTGAGTCAGATTACCGTCTGATATCGATTTAAGGACTGATACTACCCCCTCTAAGCTTTCACATGAGACGGAGGAGAGACGGTTGAGGGCCTGACCCATCTCAAGGAAAAAGCCCTCTTTTCCTTCAAGGTTGATGGATTGACTGAAATCACCCTCACTGGCGGCTTGGACCATATGAGTGATCTCATCTTTTATCTTCTCCTCGTCAGTGAGATCTTGCCATTCGATAATAAAGCCTTGATTTTTACCTTCGCTGTTCTCTATGGGGCTTGAAGTGAGTGATACAATTCGGTCAGAGAATTCCACTGACTGTCGATAACTTCCCGTAATGTTGGAGAGCACCTCCTTCAGCTGATCTGGATTTGGAAAGAAGTGTGTTGCTGAAAGGCCGATCATTGAATCTACGGACTGATTGAGGAAAAATGATGGTAGTATTTTTTTGTGTGATGTTAGATAG
>JAYPBG010000221.1:3201-6274 GCA_038124075.1 Gammaproteobacteria bacterium | reverse complement strand
AAAACTGAAAACTCGGTACTGCTGGATTCTGAATCCGGTGAGTCCGAACCACTGCACCCCACCAACGGCAGGGCCAACCATAAGATCAACTGCTGACCCAACAGTAGGGCCAATAACCGTTTTTTAAATAGAATCCCCTCTCTATTTAGCATCATGTTTAAAAATCCATGTAAGGCTGTATCGGTTTAGGCGGCACATTAATGCCACGTGAAGAGGGCTCAAAATAGTATCGAATCCAGAGCTGAGCCCAGTTAGGTGCATAAAATTCTGAGCGCTCTATCTGCAGTACGCCCCCAATAAAGAGACGCTCATCAAACTGATATTCAAACCGACCACTCAACGCATAGCCAAAACGTGTATCACTCCCTCCCAGATAAAAGGGCTCAATATCGGTAAAGGGCGCTTCCTGTTCTGCTTCCAACTGTAGATCGGGATCATTGGGATAGAAAGGCGTCGTATCATCTTTCGAGTTAGCAATCGATAAGGATGCGCGCAGTAGATATGACCACCGATCTTTCTTTCCATAGAGATCAAGGGGCACGGAGAGCGAAACGTAGCGCTGTGGACTGTAATACCCTCCATGCCCAAAGGTAAACTCACCTAAATCCTCATCATAACGCAACCACATCAGCTGCAAACCAGCATCAAAACGGAATGGATCTGACTCTAAAATTCGACGATACCCACCCGACAGCACTCTGAATCGACGGTTATCTTCAACATGTTGACCGGTATAACGGTGCCACCCCACCAATCCCCACCAACCGTAACGCTCCCCTTGGTCCCAACTGGCACTCGCCTCAATACCACTTTTGCGCACACCGCCCCAAATACGCCCCGTATTGGGGTCCTGAGTCCCAGCAAAAGAGATAAGCGATCCTGTAACGGGCCGCTTATCAACCTCAACTCGCCAATCGAAAAGATTATAGGTTCCTTCGACCTCTATACCGCCCACCCAATCTTCAACAAGAAAACCAAGGGGCGTTGTTCCCAGATCGAACCGCCAATTCGACGCATCATAACCCAGCGCAAAGGATACGCCATCACTTTCTTGAAAAATTGACTCTACGGGACAGAGTGCACCGCACAGCAGTAACGTTCCAAACTCATTTGCTTCACGTTCATTACGAACAATATCCACATACCCACTCTCAAGATCGATGTACTCTGCTCTGAAGAAGCCTTGGGCTGTACTGAAACTAACAGAATCAGTATTCAAATGGCTGCTTCGATCAAACAAGCGTGAAAACCATGCATCGAGCATATTGAGCTGCCAGGGGAATCGCACTTCAACAGGAAGAGTAAAAGCATGCAAATCTGAAAAACCTTCATCGCCTGAACGAAAACGATAATCGACCGCCGCATGAATCTGAACGATCTCCGCTTCACGTTGTTCAGACATAAACGCGTTCAACCGACTCATTGCCCACGCTCTTTTGCTGAGCGAATCATCGTACTGATCCCTTTCCAGTGCTTCAGCAATCCTCACCGCCTCATGAGCATGTTCTACGGCGTTATCAATCAGCCGCCTCTTTTCTGAGAGTTTGAATGCTAAATAATGAAGGTCAAAATTAAAAAGTGGACTCTGCCCCTTAACCTCTTGCTCACGCATTTTAGGCGCTGCGAGCAATGCATCCAGAAGCATTTGACTCTCATCGAGCTTATTTAAATCCAAGTAGAGATTGGCCATACCCATCTGCACCGTCTCCGACATTGAAGGCTCTCTCTCTGCATCAGATGCTGTATTAGGTAAAAATGGGGCCATCAATGCGCTCGCCCGATCACCCTCTCCCATCTCAGCCCACAGCTGAGCAAGTGCAAGCGCACGTCCCGAGTCGCCTCCAACATGCTGTTCTGCACGAGAGAGCTGCGCCACTTTTAACGCATGATCTTCTTCATGTTTGACACTGAGAACCACTTGATTAAACAGCAGTTTTGAATAGAGCACCTGTATGCCCTCTGTCATATGGGTTTTCTCTATCTCAGACAAAAGCACCACTGCCTCACGGTTTCGATCCATCGAGCTTAGATAGAGTGCCGCAGCATACTTTAACTCGACATCATTCGGGTATTGCTTAAGCGCTACCTGAAAAAGCTCCGCCCCTTTTTCAGGGTGTCCCTCCTCTTTTAACAGCCGTGCAAGGTCGTAGTGCAACCACGGTGCGTGCGGTACTTTTTTAAGTCCCGATTCAAGACGCTGTTTTGCCTGATCTATCCGACCCAAGCGAAGCGCTTGATCGGCTTCTTCTCTGAAAAAACGGACACTGAGCCGCTCAATACGCCCTTCAACCACATGCTGTTGCGCCGAAGTGTATCCAGAGGCGATAAAAAGGGCTTTTCTAATGTGGCCCTGGTCAGCATACAGATTGATCAGACCGTTTAACGCCGCACTGCTTAGAGGCTCTTGTTTTAACGCGCGCCTATATGACGCTTCAGACTTTTTCGTCAAACCCTTCTTCTTTGCAATATCAGCGTTCACAACCCAACCCACTGATTCATTAGGATCAATCTTTAACGCCTCTGCAATCATCTCTTCAGCTTTTTGTATGGGGTTATCATCACCTCCTTTTTTATCATCACCTTTGCTGCTTTCAAGCGCCCGCTTCGCTTTATCAATCGCTCCCCAATATTGGGCCGTTTTGATAAGTGAACGCCACTTTGCGCGCCCCTCTGGATCGATCAATTCGGCCCGTCTAAAATAGCGCTCCGCTTTATCATGCTCGCCACTGCGTAAAGCAATGTATCCCAATCCCCCGATCACGTCAGGATCCTCTGAAAACCGTGCTTCTACGCCTTCCAATCGCCGCGCAGCCGCTTGAAGCTCTTTGGCTGAGGCTTGCTCACGCTCTAATACTGCTAACCCTTTTTTTCGATTGATATAGTCTGGATCACGCTGTTTGCGCGCTTTTAGGGCTGATGCTTCACGTCGCTCATTGAGCAGTGCACGCATCGTTTTATCATCTGGATAACGTTCAAGAAAGGTCTGGAAATAGGTGCTGTGCCGTTCATCATTGAACCTTCATAGGGCTTTACGCCACGCACCCGCCACCGTGGAATCAAATGCCTCATACTC